>DASRUW010000486.1:0-3578 GCA_035655255.1 Telluria sp.
CGCGTCGCCGACGAAATAGGTGAACCAGCGCGGCGTGTAGCCTGTCAGACGCGCCACCAGGTGCAGCAAGGCCGCGCCCTCCGCCAGGTTGAACGGCGTGCCCAGTCCGAGGTCATTGCTGCGCACGTAGAGGCAAAGCGAAATCTCCTTCGTGGCCGCGTCCGGAATGAACTGATACAGCAGGTGGCATGGCGGCAGAGCCATGCTGTCCAGGTCCGCGCAGTTCCAACCGTGGAACAGGATGCGGCGGCTGTTCGGGTTGTGCATGATCGTGTCCAGGCACTCGCGCAGCTGGTCGATGGCCTTGTACATCAGCACGTTGCCGTCGAAGGCGGCCAACTGGCGAAAGCCCTGGCGCTCGGCGTCGGCGATCTGGTCGGCTTTGCTCTCATCCAACAGCTTGTAGCCGGGCCAGGCGCGCCATTGCACGCCGTACACAGGCCCGAGGTCGTCCAACCCCTCCCGGTAGGGATTGGTCAGCCACTGTTGGTTCTCGTTGGCATTCTGGTCCCACACCTTACAGCCCAGGGCGCGGAAATCGGCCGCGCTGCGGGTCGCGCGCAGGAAACCGATCAACTCCCCGATCACGGACTTGAACGCCAGCTTCTTGGTTGTCACGGCGGGAAAACCGGCGCGCATGTCGAAGCGCAGCATCGCGCCGGGAATGCGCAGGGTACGCGTGCCGGTGCGGTTGTCCTGCCAGGAGCCGGTCTCCAGCACGGTGTTGACGAGGTCCAGGTACTGTTTCATGGGTTCGGCCGAATCGGTGCAAGAAAATGCTCATTCTAACTCCTGTAAGCGGACTCTTACAGCGGGACGGCGGCGCAACCGATAGGTGTCCGCCTGCCTTGTTCGCATAATCACCCGCAAGTCAACCGCGCATCCAGGAGGCGCAATGAGCCCTCAACGCGGCCCCTGCGGCCACCTGATCGTCATCGGCGGCCACGAGGACCGGCAGTGCGACAAGGCGATCCTGTCCCGCTTCGTCGAGCTTTCCGGAGGGCCAGGGGGCCGCATCGCCATCGTCACGGCCGCGACCACCCATCCGGACGTCACGTGGAACAGCTACTGCGATGCCTTACGCGACCTTGGCGTGGAGCACTGCGAACACGTGCACATCGAGTCCCGTGAAGACGCCAACAACCCGGAGCTGGTGCGCAAGGCGGCGGAAGCGGACGGCATCTTCCTCACCGGCGGCGACCAGAAGCGCCTGCTGGCCAACCTGGGCGGAACCGAACTCGATACCGCCATGCATCGTGCCTTCAAGGAAAAGGGCGCCTGCATCGCCGGCACCAGCGCGGGCGCGTCCGCCATGTCCGGGCACATGCTGGCCGAGGGCGAAAGTCCGGACCGGCCCGCGAAGGAAGCCGTCAGCCTGCGCGCCGGTTTCGGCTTCATCCAGCGCGTGGTGATCGACCAGCATTTCTCGGAGCGCCACCGCCTGGCGCGCCTGCTGACCGTGGTCGCGCAGAACCCCTACCTGCAAGGCGTGGGCATCGACGAGAACACGGCCCTGGTCATCGACCGCGGCCACGGCGTCGAAGTCGTGGGCCGGGGCGCCGTCACCATCATCGACGGCCGCTACATGCTGTCCAACGCGGCGGAAGTGGACAAAAGCGACATGCCGGAACTGATCGACGTGCGCCTGCACCTGCTCCCGGCCGGCAAGCGCTACGAACTGGGGGCGGAAGATCACGCCAACGACCACCTGCCCCCGCCCCTGCTCGATTTTCTCAAGAACGTCACCAAACGGAATCCCGCCTCATGAAGATTACCGAACAGCGCTTCCTGCGTGGTCCGAACCTGTACGCGAACAAACCGCTCCTGTTCAGCATTCTGGACCTGGAAGACCTGGACGAAATTCCGTCCAACGCGATCCACGGCTTCACCGACCGCCTGCTGCAGCTGCTGCCCACGCTGTGGGAGCACCGCTGTTCCGTGGGCCGGCACGGCGGCTTCGTGCAGCGCCTGCGTGACGGCACCTACCCGGCTCACATCGTCGAACACGTGACGCTGGAGCTGCAATGCCTGGTCGGCCACGACGTCGGCTACGGCCGCGCGCGCGAGGTGCGCGGCAGGCCGCGTCACTACCGCGTGGTGTGCGCCTACCACTCGGAACGCGTGGTCTGCGCCGCCTTCGACCTGGCCATCGCGCTGGTCGATGCCGTCGCCCACGGCATGGCCTTCGACCTGGCCGGCCCCCTGGACGAATTGCGCGCGCTGGCCGAACGCACGGCCGTCGGCCCCAGCACCGCCTCCGTCATCGCCGCCGCCCGCAAGCGCGGCATTCCCGTGTTTCGCCTGTCCGAGGACGCCAACCTGTTCCAGCTGGGCTGGGGCAGCCGCCAGAAGCGCATCCAGGCCACGGCGACCGGCAATACCGGCCTGGTCGCCGCCGACATCGCCAGCGACAAGCACTTGACCAAGGAGCTGCTGGCACAGGCCGGCGTGCCCGTGCCGGAAGGCGAGACGGTGGATACGGTGGAGGACGCACTGCGCGTGGCGCGCGCCCTCGGCGTGCCCTGCGCCGTCAAGCCGCTGGACGCCAACCAGGGCAAGGGCGTGACCACCGCCTGCGCCAGCGCCTCCGAGGTGATGGAAGCCTTCGCCCAGGCCCGGCGCCACGGCACCCGCGTGATCGTGGAGCGCTCGCTCTGCGGGCGCGACTACCGCGTGCTGGTGGCCGGGCACAAGGTCGCCGCGGCGGCCTGCCGCCGCCCTCCCTCGGTCTGTGGCGACGGCCGCCACAGCATCCGCGAACTGGTGCAGATCGAGAACCGCGACCCGATGCGCGGCGCCGGCCACGCCAGGCACCTCACCTGCATCACGCTGGACGACATCGCCCTGGGAACGCTGGCACGCCAGGGCTACACGCCCGAGGACGTGCCGCCGCCCGGCCAAAGCGTCGCCTTGCGCGGCAACGCCAACCTGTCCACCGGCGGGACCGCTGAGGACGTGACCGACCTGCTGCCGGAAGAGACGCGCGAACTGTGCGTCCGCGCCGCCCGCGCGGTCGGCCTGGACGTGGCGGGCGTCGACATCGTGTGCGAGGACATCGCGCTGCCGCTGGCCGCGCAGGGTGGCGCCATCATCGAGGTCAACGCCGCGCCGGGCATCCGCATGCACGAGCATCCGAGCCGCGGGCGCCCGCGCGACGCCGGCGGCGCCATCGTCGAATCCATGTTCGGCCATGGGGACGGGCGCATTCCCGTCATCGCGGTCACGGGCACCAACGGCAAGACCACCAGCGCCCTGCTGGCGGCCCACGTCGCGCGCGCGACGGGGCTTTCCACCGGCGTGACCACTACCTCCGGAATCTACATCAACGGCCGCATGATCATGGAAGGCGACTGCGCCGGCTACCACTCGGCGCGCACCCTCCTGATGTCGCCGGAAGTCGACTTCGCCGTGCTGGAAACGGCGCGCGGGGGCATCCTCAAGCGCGGGCTGGCTTTCGATCGGAGCGACGTGTCCATCATCCTCAACGTGTCGGACGACCATCTGGGCCTGGACGGCGTGGAGACGGTGGACGACCTGGCGCGGGTCAAGGCGGTGCTGGCCGCCGTGGCCAGCCGCGC
>DASRUW010000487.1:0-2899 GCA_035655255.1 Telluria sp.
GGCGTTACGCTCGGCGGCGACCATGAGCGCGCCCGGACCGCTCTTGTAGGTGGTCGACAGGGAGTACGGGGTCACGGCCGCTTCCGAGTTCGCGACGAACTGCGGGTTGGCGGGGGTGCCGTTGCCGACGATGGCGGCGGCGCCGTTGGCTTCCTTGGTGGCCAGGGTCAGGTTGGCTTGCAGGCCGTTCACTTCGGGCGAGTTATAGAAAATCGCGTTGTTGAAGCGGTTGGTCGAGTTGCCCGGCGCGCCCAGCGGATCCGAGGTGTAGCCGGCCACTTGCAGGTCGGTCTGGAAGCCGGACGGGGTCGGCAGGCCATGGAACGGCTCGAACTGGGTCGAGGTTTCCTGGAACGCGGTCAGGCCGCGGCCGATGCGGATCATACCGAAGTTGCCTTGCAGGCCGACGCGGGTCTGGCCCTGGAACAGCGGACGCTGCACGCCGCCGGCGCCTTGCTCGATGGTGCCGGTGTCCGGCTCATAGCGGATCTCTGCCTGGAACAGGGCCTTCAGGCCGCTGCCGAGGTCTTCCGTGCCCTTGAAGCCAAGGGTGTTGTTGGCGCGCTTGCCGATCTGCAGAGTCGAATCGGAACGCTTGATCAGGCCGGCGTCGATGCTGCCGTAGATCACAACGGAGGTTTGCGCCTGCGCCACACCGGCGAATGCGCCCAGGAGAGCCAGAGCCAGAAGAGATTTTTTCATCATTTAGTAATCCTTAGAAATGTCAGTTTTCTGCTGCATTAGGTGCGATGCTTGGTGCGTCAAGATCGCAGATTTACAGGATTATGACGGCTTCACTTGGTGGAAAGCCAATAATTCCAACGGTGCTGTTGTATTTTTGAAACGGCCAGCTCGGCACTCGGCGCGGGCGATTGTTAAATCCGGGCCGCGAGATGCCGTACGGCAAGAGTCAGATTGTGACTTGGCCTTCGAATACGGTGACGGCGGGGCCGGTCATCCGGACCGGCTGGCCGGGCCCGTTCCAGGCGATCGACAGGGTGCCGCCGCGGGCGTCGACCCGCACCGGCGACTGCAGCAGTCCGCGCCGGATGCCGGCCACCGCCGCCGCGCAGGCGCCGGTGCCGCAGGCCAGGGTCTCGCCGGCGCCGCGTTCGTGCACGCGCAGGCGGATGTGGTGCGGGTCCACCACCTGCATGTAGCCGGCGTTGACGCGGCGCGGAAAGCGCGGATGGTGCTCGATCAGCGGTCCGGTCGCCGCCACCGGCGCGGCGTCGACGTCGGCCACCACCTGGACCGCGTGCGGATTGCCCATCGAGACCACGGAGACTTCCACCGGGCCGCCCGGCAGGTCCAGCGGCCACAGGACGTCCGAACCCTGGGCCCGGCCGGCCAGGCCGGCGGCGTCGAACGGCACCCGCTCCGGCTCCAGCACCGGGGCGCCCATGTCGACGGTGATGTTGCCGTCGTCCTCCAGGCGCGGCTCGATGATGCCGGCCATGGTCTGCACCCGGATGCTGCGCTTGGACGTGAGACCTTTCTCGGACACGAACTTGACGAAGGCGCGCGCGCCGTTGCCGCACTGTTCGACCTCGCCGCCGTCCTGGTTGAAGATGCGGTAGCGGAAGTCGCAGCCCGGTTCGGTCGGGCGTTCGACCACCAGGATCTGGTCGGCCCCGATGCCGAAGCGGCGGTCGCCCAGCGCCGCCCACTGGCTGGCGCTCAGGTCCACCTGCTGGTTGATGGCGTCGACCACGATGAAGTCGTTGCCGGCGCCGTGCATTTTCGTAAAAGTGAGTTTCATGACTGGGAGTATACGCCGGCCTCGCCCTCGGGCCGGGTCTTGAAGCGCTTGTGGGTCCAGAAGTATTCGGCCGGGGCTTCGCGCACCCGGTCCTCGATGAAGGCGTTCATGCGGCGCGCGGCGGCCACCATGTCCTCGCCCGGATAGTCGGCCCAGGCCGGAAAGAACCGCACCCGCCAGCCACGGTAGCCGGGCAGGAAGGTCGCCACCACCGGGATCACCTTGGCTCCGGTGGAGGCGGCGATGCGGCCCGGCGCCGTCAGGGTGGCGGCGGGCACGCCGAAGAAGGGCACGAAGGCGGCGTCCTTGTCGCCGAAGTCCATGTCCGGCAGCATGAAGTAGGGCAGTCCCTCGCGCATGGCGCGGATGATCGGCTTGACGCCTTCCTTGCGCGAGAACAGCTGCACGGGACGGAAGCGCGAGCGGCCGCGGCGCAGCACGGCGTCGAAGGCCCGGTTCTTCTGCGCGACATAGATCGAGCACAGCGAGCTTTCCAGCATCACCGCCACCCCGGCCACGTCCAGGCACACGAAGTGGGGGCACAGGAGGATGGTCGGGCCGGCCGCGATCTCGGCCAGCGGCACGCCCGGCTCCACCACCAGCAGGCGCTTGAGGCGTTCCGCGCTGGCCCACCACAGGATGGCGCGCTCCCACACGCTGCGCGAATAGGCCTGGAAATGGCGCCGCGCCAGCGCCACGCGCTCGGCCTCGGACAGCTCCGGCATGCACAGGCGCAGGTTGGTCAGGGCGATGTGGCGCCGCTTGCGCAGCACCAGGAACAGGACGGCGCCGACCAGGTCGCCGAAGCGCCCGAGCACGGGCAGCGGGAGCCAGTGCAGGCACCACATCAGAGCGAGCAGGAGCCTCATGCCGCCACCTCGTCCGGGCCGGTCACGCCGTCCGGCTGCTTGTAGCGGTTGTAGGACCAGAAGTACTGGGCCGGGCAGCGCGCGATCACGTCCTCCATGGCGGCATTGATGGCGCGCGCCTGCTGCGCGGCGTCCCCCTCCAGGCTGCCCGGGAAGGGCAGGAAGCGGATCAGGTAGCCGGCCCCGCGCGCCAGGCGCTCCGCGTAGGTCAGGATGATCGGCGCCTGGCCCAGCTGGGCCATCTTGGCCGGCAGGGTCATGGTGTAGG
>DASRUW010000488.1:0-8316 GCA_035655255.1 Telluria sp.
GACAGCACCCAGTTCCATCCCCGTCTGGCGCCGCCCGCCCAGCTCGGCCCGCCCGGCTTCATGGTGGAGCATGCGCTGGTCGTGGGCGGCGCCGGCGATTTCGAGCCGCAGGAGAACCTGCCGCTCCTCGTCGAGGCTTTCCTGCGCCTCCAGGACAGCGCGCTGGCCGACCAGCGGCCGCTGCGCCTGCTCCTGGCCGGGGACGGTCCGGACCGGGCGCGCTGCCTCGATCTCCTGCAGCAGGCTGGCCAGTCGCACCACGCCTGGCTGCCCGGCCGCCGTCCGGAGCTGGCCCAGTTGATGCGGGCGATGGATGTCTTCATCGTGCCCGCGACCGGCGAAGCGGATGCCACGTTGATTCTGCGCGCGATGGCGAGCGGACTGCCGGTGATCGCCAGCGCGGTGGGACGCAACGCGGAGCTGGTCGGCACCGGTTTCACCGGCATCCTGGTGCCTTCCATGACGCCGTGCCTGCTCGCTTCGGCCATCGGGGACTATGGCCGCCTGCCCGAACTGGCCCGGCGCCACGGCGCGCGCGCCCGCGCCCAGGTGATCGCCCATCACAGCCTGCCCGCCGTGGCGCAAGGCTACATGGCGGTCTACGATGCCCTGGCCACCCGGACGGGTGCCTGACCGGCGCATGGGGGCGCCATGCGTATCCTGCACCTGTTCGACCACTCCCTGCCCTATCGCTCGGGCTACGCGCTGCACTCGCACGCGCTGCTCGACGCACAGCGCACGCGCGGTTGGAACACCGTGCAGCTCACCGGGCCGGCGCACGGTACGGCGGGCAGCGCCGACGCCGGCGGATGGCATTACTACCGTACGCGCGCGGCGCCGCGCTGGCTGCATGGCTGGCCCTTTCTGTCACGGGCGGCGAACCTGGCGTTGCTCCATGCGCGGGTCCAGTACCTGATCCGGCTGGCGCGCCCGCACCTGGTCCACGCCCACGCGCCTGCCCTCCTGGGCTTGGCCGGCCTGATCGCGGCACGGCGCCACGGACTGCCCTTCGTGTACGAAGCGCGCGACTGGCGCGGCAAGGAAGCGCGCGACCGCCTCGAAATCCAGGTCGCGCGGCGCGCGGATGCCGTCATCAGTCCGAACGCGGCGCTGCTGGCCAGTCTGCGCCGGCGCGGCGACGGTCAATTGGGCAGCGTCATGCCCGGCGCGCTGGAGTATCTGCCGTCCGCACAGCTGCGCCGCCGCTACACCGGACCGCCGCGCCTGCTGGTGGTCGGGCCGCTGGCGCCGAGCGCCGGGCTGGACCTGCTGCTGTCTTGCATGCGGGAGTTGCGGTCCATTTTTCCCGGGCTGAGCCTGCGGCTGGCGGACCATGGTCCCCTCGGCGGAGCACTGCCGCGCCAGCTCGAACGCGCCGGGGTGCAGGTCGATTGCCTGCCGCTGGCGGAACCCGAGGTGCTCGACCAATGCTACTTCAACACCGACCTGGCCCTGTTCCTGCGCCAGCCCGGTGAAACCGACACGGGCTGCTACCGCCTGCTGGAAGCGATGGCGCACGGTTGCGCGGTGCTGGCGACCGATATTCCTGGCCACCGCGACCAGATCTTTCATGGCCAGACCGGCATCCTGTGCGACCCGGGCGACCGGGAGCTGCTGCTGCAGCGCCTGCGCACCCTCCTCGCCGAGCCGGCCACACTGCGCGCGCTGGGGGCCGCGGCATCGGCCTTTGTGGCGACACAACGGACCTGGGACGCGAGCATGGCAAGCTACGCAAGCATCTACGCGCGCCTGCTCGGGCGTCCTTTGTGAAGGAGGTTGCGATGCTTGTCTATGCCCTGGTGATGACATATCTGCTGTCGGTCGCACTGCTGATCGATCTTGTCCACAAAGTGCGCCGGGTCCAGCGTATCGTGGTCGGCATGTACGACTTGAACCGGGCCGATTCGGATGCGATGTTCCGACAACTGGAAGCCTTGCAAAGTCTCTACATCGACCTGGGGTTCCGCAAGAGCCTTCCGCCCACGCGCGGATGGGCGGCCTCGCCTGACTTCCTGATGGAGCTCGCGCGCCATGCGCTCAACGAGAAGCCTGGGGTCGTGGTGGAGTGCAGCAGCGGCACGTCGACCATCATTCTCGCGAAGTGCATGCAGATCAACGGCGCGGGCAAGGTGTATAGCCTGGAGCACGATGCGCGCTACGCCCAGCAGACCCGCGCCGAACTGGAACGCCACGGCCTGAGCGAATACGCCCAGGTGCTGTTCGCGCCGCTGAACGACTTCCAGGTCGGTTCGGACAGCTGGCAATGGTACGTGCACGACGTCCTGCCGCCGCTGGCCCAGATCGACATGATCGCCATCGACGGGCCGCCCAAGGACACCTGCAAGCTGGCCCGCTACCCGGCCGGACCGGCCCTGTTCCCGCGCCTGGCACCGTTCGGCACCGTGTTCCTGGACGACGCGAAGCGGGACGACGAGATCGCGATCCTGCGGCGCTGGAAGGACGAATACCCCGCGCTCGTGCAGACCGTGCGCGACTGCGAGAAGGGGTGCGCGGTCCTCCGCCTCACCGCTCCTCTTTGAACGCATTGGCGGCGGCTTCGCGCGCCAGGGCCGCCTCGACCGGATGCGCGGCGATGTACGCGGCCAGGCCCTCCCGTTGCGCGGCCAGGTGTTCCGCCACTGAAGCCGGTGTCAGCTCCACGCCGAAGCCGGGCGTGCCCGCGAGCCGGTCAAGAATCATGTGTCCGACTCGCTCCCGGTAGTGCGACGGCTCCCAGTAGAAGGACATCTCGGCCTGGCCGCTTGCTTGCGGGAGCGGCTCGGTCGTGACCCGATTGAAACCACCGAAGTCGAACAGGCGCGCGTCGCATTGCCGCCCACGCGCCGCGGCGGCCAGCCGCGTGAGGTCTGTTTGCCACTGCTCCAGCCGCCGCCACTTTCCCGCGGCGGACAAGGCGGCGTACATGGACGCGTGCACGGGGTTGACGTACAGGCGTACCTGCACGCCTGCAGCGCACAGCTGTCCCAGCGTCGCCTCGAACAGCGTCAACGCGGCCGGCGTGGGCCCTTCGGCGCGCACGAAATCGCGCAGGCGCGCACGGACCGCCTTCGCGGTACCGCCGCCGGCGCGCATGAAGTCGCGTATGCACGCGTCGTCGCGCTGCCCGCGCCGGGCGAGGCTGGAACGGCAGACCGCGCTGCCCTTCCCCGCCACCTCGCGCAGCGCGTCCTCGGTCATATCCCAGGACAAGGCGCGCTGGGCGTCCAGCAGGACGCGCTTTGCCAGGTAGGCCCCGGCGCCGCCGACCAGTGCACGATCGAAGTCGCGGGTTCCGACAACGTTCGAAAACGACGGCGCATCCACGCCCCACACCACCATCCGGGGCCGGCTGACGGCCAGTGCGTGGCGCGCCATGGCCGCCGCGTCGGCCAGCGAGGCGCCGGACAAGGCGGCATTGAACACGCGGGATGACGCAAAAGCCGGATAGTCGGCCGCCAGGGCCAGCTCGGTGCGCGAGTTCCCGAGGTACAGGATCTCCGGGCGGTAGCGCGCCACCGCGTACGTCTTGCCCCAGGCGCTCAATTTCTCGCGCGGCGCCCGCAGGCGTTCGACCGCCGGAGTCCGCCACTGATGCGTGAGGTAGGGGTCGACGGCATAGTTCAAGAGCACGGCGCCGGCCACCGCCGTTCCGGCCGCGGTACCGAAGATCCACAGGTAACTGCGCATTGGCGGCCTCAGAATTGAAAATAGAGGAATTCCGTGGGCCGGTTCAGGGTGAACACGCTCACCACGAACAGCGCCGTGCTGGCGAGCGCCCAGCGCGGCGTGGGCCGCCAGCGGGTGGCGACCAGCGCCGCTGTCGTCGGGGCGGCAAAAGCAAGCGCGCTGGCCAAGGCCAAGGCTGGCAGGCCGGGACCCTCGAGCTGGATCCAGCGCAGCCCGCCAAAGTCGGCGTGCGGCAGCCAGGGCTGCAGCCCCGCCAGCACGTGCGGCAGTCCGATCCCGTTCATGCCAATCAGGCCGCGCAGCACATCCAGGGCAGCCGGCAGGTCCGAGGCGCGGAAAAAGACCCACGCGAAGCAGACCGCGAGGAAGGTCAGGCCCTGTGCCAGTGGCCGCGGCATGCGCCATGGAATACGCGCGCGCCACAGTTGATGGGTCGAGAGGTACGCACCGTGCAGCCCGCCCCACACGACGAAGTTCCAGCCTGCGCCATGCCAGAGCCCACCGAGCAGCATGGTCAGCATCAGGTTGCGGTAGCGCCGCATGGAGCCATACCGATTACCACCGAGCGGGATATAGAGATAGTCGCGCAGGAATTGCGACAGCGTCATATGCCAGCGGCGCCAGAATTCACCGATGTCCACCGCCTTGTACGGGGCGTTGAAGTTCTCCGGAAGTCGGACTCCGAACAGGCGCGACAGGCCGATGGCCATGTCGGAATAGCCCGAGAAGTCGAAATACAGCTGGAACGTGTAGGCCAGGACGCCGGTCCACGCTTCCACCAGTGGTGGATGGGCGCCGGCCGCGAACACCGGATTCGCCAGCGGCGCCAGGTTATCGGCGATGAGCACCTTCTTGGCCAGGCCGATGACAAAGATCGTCACCCCAAGCGCGATGTGGGCTGCATCGGGCCGGCGCGCGGACGGGTTTGCGAACTGCGGCATCATCGTCTTGTGGTGCAGGACCGGCCCGGCGATCAGATGGGGGAAGTAGCTGACGAACAGCGCGTACTCCGTGAGCCGGTACGCGCCCACCTCGCGGCGGTAACAATCGACGAGAAGGGCGATCTGGGTGAAGGTGAAGAACGAGATCCCGATCGGCAGCAGGACGCCGATGGCGGGAAAGCCAACGGCTTCCAGCAGGAAGTCGGTGTACTTGAACCAGGCCAGCGCCGCCAGATTCGCCGCCAGTGCGCCGAGCAGCAGGCGCCGCCGCCACGGCTCGGCCGCCCGCATCAGCGCGCGCGCCATGACGCAGTTGAAGACGATCGACACCAGCAGCAGCGGCAGGAAGCGCACGTCCCACCAGCCGTAGAAGAACAGCGACGACACGCCCAGCCATGCGGTGGCGGCAAAGGCGCTGCGCCGGCCCAGCAGGTAGTAGCCGGCCCAGACGGGCGGGAGGTACAGGAACAGGAAGGCACAGGAGTTAAACAGCACCGAGCACCTCCTGGTAGTGCCCGATCAGGCGCGCCGCAACCCGATCCCAGGTGAGGTCGCGCACCAGGGCGCGGACGCGCTCGCGCGGCGGGGGATTGGCCAGGAAGGCCATCACGGCGCGCTGCTGGGCCGCAGTATCCCTCCAGCCGACCCTCGTGAGCGCAAAGTCGCCGCCGGGTAGTGCGAGCGCGCTTTCGTCGGTCATCACCACGGGCGTGCCGGCCGCCAGCGCCTCCAGCACCGACAGCGGCGCGACTTCGCCCTGGCTCGGAAGCGCGAACACCGAGGCGGCGGCGAAGGCGCTGGCCAGCAGCGGATCGTCATGTTTGAGCGGACCGAAACAGAGCACGCCGCGAATCCGGCGCACTTCTTCCAGATAGGACTGGTCGCGCTCGCCCGCATCGCCGATCAGGACCAATGGCAAGGCCAGTTCCGCCATCGCGAGCGCCAGTCCGAGCTGATTCTTGTAGGGAGAGATGGAAGCTGCCATGAGTACGAAGTCACCTGGCACGCGGCTCCGCTTGCGAAACAGTGCAGGGTCCGCGTCGAAAAAGCGCGGGCAGATCCCGTTTCCCAGGACGCGCACCTTGGCACCGTCGATCAGGAAGCCCTGGGTGATTGCCGCCTGCTCGGAAGCGCCCAGGGCGAGAATGAGCGTCGCGCTCTCGAGGGCGGACCGGGTCTGGGCATAGCTGCTTTGGACCGTCCACTGCGTGAGCTTTCCCAGTACGCAGTCCGCCATCCGGGCACGCCTGCCCGCTGCCCTGTCCCAGCCCGGCGGCACCAGCGGCGACAGCACCACCGGGACGCGGGCCTCCGCCGCCGCTTCCACGGCCCGGTGGTTGCCGTTGATGGCTGCGAAGACGTGGATCACGTCGTAATTGTCCAGCCGTGCCCGCGTAGCATCGACCAATTCGACTTCCAGCGGAAAGCCGCTTTCGCCCGCCCGCCGGAGGGCGGCGACGGTTTCGCGCACCTGCACCTGCAGTCCGCCTTCCCGCTGGAACAGCATCGGATAGGACAGCACGCCGATACGCATCAGGCTCTCCTTTGCATCACGCGCCACGCCCGGAACAGCTCCTCGCGCAGGGGATGCTTCAACGCGAACAATCCCGCAATCCAGGCCGCTACGCCGAGCGCCAGTGCGGCGCAGAGCTTGGCGACGGCCGGGCCGGGCACCGTCAGGCCGGCTTGAACCGCCAGGCCGCACACGACGCCAAGCGTGGCGCCGTGCCGGCATTGATTCACCAGGGACTCGGGCCGCACGGCGCATGCCCGTTCCAGGTATCGGGCCATCAGCCACGTGCGATACGCGGCAGCCGCCACCAAGGCCCATGCGGCCGATTCCAATCCGCCCAGCACACCGACGGCGACGGCCAGGATGCGCGTCAGGGCGCCCAGCAGATCGACGCGAGCCTGCAAACCGGCGTGGCCGGCAGCGACGAACAGGTAGCGGGACACCGTGCCCATGCTATAGAGCGCGGTTGCGATGCACATGATGCGGATCAAGGGCACGGCCGCGCCCCACTGGTCTCCGTACAGCACCAACACGATCTGCGGCGCTGCCAGCGCGAGCCCGGCGAAAAAGGGCCAGGAACATGCGCACAAGCAGTCGACGGTTGCGAGGAAGGCCTGTACCGCGCTGCCGTGGCGGCGCTCCTGGTCGGCAAAGAATGGGAGCATGACCGGCGTCACCGCGGCCAGGACTGCGGTACGGAACACCGCCAGCGCCCCCTGGGCCTTGCCCATGATGCCGGCGGCTTCCATGCCCAGAGCCCGTCCGATCACCAGGTCCGGTGCGGCCACGCCCGCCTCGTCGACCAGCGTGCCGCCCGTCGTGACAAAGCCGAAACGGACGATGCGCCGTGCTCCACGCAGGGTCGGTCGCCAGGGAAGCGCGGACGGACGCAGCGCGATGCTGGTCAGGGCGCTGGCCAGCGATCCGGCCAGCGTTCCCCACGCCAGGCTGGCATAGCTCCAACCGCGCCACGCAAGCCACACCGCTACGGCGGCCGCCGTCACGCCGCCCGCCATGTTGATCGTGCATACCGCCCCGAAGCGCAGCTCACGCCGCAGCACCGGCAGGCACAGTGAGGTCAGCGGGATCAGGAGCATGTTGAGCGCAAGGAGACGCAGCACCACGGCGACGCGTTGATCGTGGTAGAACCCCGCCAGGGGCGCGCTGGAACCGAGAATCAGCACCGCCATTCCCCCGGCGAGGAGGTAGCTGACCCCGAGCGCCGCGCGCATCGCGTCCGCGTCGAGCTTCGCCTCCTGCACGATGAACTGTCCTACGCCGAAGTCGCGCAGTACCTGGGCGAGTCCGACCAGCACGGAGGCGACCGAGTAGACGCCGATCTCGGAAGGGCTCAGTAGCCGCGCCAGCACCATGCCGCTCCCCAGGTTCACGGCCAGCAGAAGGTAGCGCTCCGCAAACGAATACAGCAAGGGCAAGCGCACCGTGTTCATGGCACGATTCCGGCGTAGAAGGCACGCAGTTCGCTTTCCATTCGCTGGGGCGAAAAGCGGTGTTCCACCTCGATCCGGCCCTGTCGGCCCATGGCAGCGCGCCGTTCGGGGTCGGCAAGCAGGGCAGCGACCGTGTGCAGCAGCGCGGACTGGTCGTCTACCGGCACCAGCATGCCTCCTTGACTGCCCCGCAGGACATCGGCTGTTCCTGGCACGTCGGTGCCGACGACGGGAACGCCGCACGACAGCGCCTCGATCGTGGCGATGCCGAAGCCCTCGTTCCGACTAAGGAGGAGATGAAGGTCCAGCGCCGGCATCAGGTCTTCCACCGCGTCCACGTGCCCGGCGAAGATGACACGCTCGCCAATGCCGCTCGCGCGCGCATGCGCCTTCAGTTCCTGCTCGAGCGGACCGGTTCCCGCAATGAGTACATACAGATGCGGAAAGCTCGTCAGCAGCGCCGCGCCCAGATCCAGCACGGCGTGCAGGCGCTTCTGCGGCGCCAGGCGGGCGACACTCCCGATCACGAGCGCATTCCCGGGAATGCCGAATCGCTCGCGCGTGCCGGCACGCCGCAGTGCGCAGGGAAGGAAGCGCTGGGTGTCCACGCAGTTGGGTATCACGGCGAGCCGGGTCTGCGCGGGCAGGTACGGCGCGTAGGTGTCGAGAAAATGCGACAGCGCCGACTGCGACACCGAATACACGCCCCGCACCGCCTTGAAGG
>DASRUW010000489.1:0-3173 GCA_035655255.1 Telluria sp.
AGCTCCGCGGCCACCCGGCCCAGGGTCTGGGCGCCCGCCTCCGACACGTACAGGATCGAGGAGCGCTTCTGGAAGTCGTACACGCCCAGCGGCGACGAGAAGCGCGCCGTGCGCGAGGTGGGCAGCACGTGGTTCGGGCCGCAGCAGTAGTCGCCCAGCGACTCCGACGAGAAGCGGCCCAGGAACAGGGCGCCCGCGTGGCGGATCCGGTCGGCCCAGTGCATGGGGTTTTCGGACGAGATCTCGAGGTGCTCGGCCGCGATGTCGCTGGCGATGGCGCAGGCTTCCTCCATGTCGCGCACCTTGACCAGGGCGCCGCGGCCGGACAGCGAGGCCGCGATCACGTCCTTGCGCGGCATGCTGGGCAGCAGCTGCTGGATGCTCGCTTCGACCCGCGCGATGTAGTCCGCGTCCGGGCACAGGAGGATGGCCTGGGCCAGCTCGTCGTGCTCGGCCTGAGAGAACAGGTCCATGGCGACCCAGTCCGGGTCGGTGCTGCCGTCGCACAGGACCAGGATCTCGGACGGGCCGGCGATCATGTCGATGCCGACCACGCCGAACACGCGGCGCTTGGCGGCGGCCACGAAGGCGTTGCCGGGGCCGACGATCTTGTCCACCTGGGGCACGGTGGCGGTGCCGTAGGCGAGGGCGCCCACGGCCTGGGCCCCGCCGATGGTCAGCACGCGCGTCACGCCGGCGATGGCGGCGGCGGCCAGCACCATGTTGTTCTTCACCCCGTCCGGGGTCGGGACCACCATCACGATGTCGCGCACGCCCGCCACCTGGGCCGGAATGGCGTTCATCAGCACCGAGGACGGGTAGGCGGCCTTGCCGCCGGGGACGTAGATGCCGACCCGGTCCAGGGGTGTCACGCGCTGGCCCAGCACGGTGCCGTCGGCCTCGGTGTAGGTGAATCCGTTCAGCTCCTGCTTCTGGCGCTCGTGGAAGGCGCGGATGCGCTGGGCGGCCGTCTCCAGGGCTTGGCGCTGTGCCGCCGGGATCGCGGCCAGGGCGGCCTGCAGTTCGGCCACCGGCAGGTCCAGCGCCTGCATCGAGGCCGCGTCCACGC
The DNA here is from genome assembly GCA_035655255.1 of Telluria sp. Taxonomy (GTDB): domain Bacteria; phylum Pseudomonadota; class Gammaproteobacteria; order Burkholderiales; family Burkholderiaceae_D; genus Telluria. The sequence continues at coordinate 1,070 of DASRUW010000489.1, forward strand.
GGTCGAAGCGCTTGGTGTACTCCAGCACGGCGGCGTCGCCGCGCGTCTTCACCGCGTGCAGGATCTCGGTGACCGCATGCTCGATCGCTTCGTCGGTGGAGCTGTCGAAGGCCAGCAGCTGGTGCAGGGTGCGCTGGAAGTCGGGGGCGGCGGAGTCGAGCTTGCGGATGGTGAGCATGATGTCGGTGTCGTGGTGCTGCGAATGGTCATCGATTCCCGCGTGCGCGGGAATGACAGCCGGTTAGCGGTTGGCGGACGCGCGTTCGAAGGCCTCGATGATGGGTTGCAGGCGCTCGCGCTTCAACTTGAGGGCGGCCTGGTTGACGACCAGGCGCGAGGAGATCTCCATGATCTCTTCGACTTCCACCAGGTTGTTGGCGCGCAGGGTGCTGCCGGTCGAGACCAGGTCGACGATGGCGTCCGACAGGCCGACCAGCGGCGCCAGCTCCATCGAGCCGTACAGCTTGATGAGGTCCACGTGCACGCCCTTGGAGGCGAAGTGCTCGCGCGCCGTGTTCACGAACTTGGTGGCCACGCGCAGGCGCGCGCCCTGGCGCACGGCGGTGGCGTAGTCGAACCCGGCCTTCACCGCCACCGACATGCGGCACTTGGCGATGTTCAGGTCGATCGGCTGGTACAGGCCCTCGCCGCCGTGCTCCAGCAGCACGTCCTTGCCGGCCACGCCGAAGTCGGCGGCGCCATGCTGGACGTAGGTCGGCACGTCGGTGGCGCGCACGATGATGACGCGCACGTCCGGGTCGTTGGTGGACAGGATCAGCTTGCGCGAGGTCTCGGGATTTTCCGTCACCGTGATGCCGGCTTCGGCCAGCAGCGGCAGGGTGTCCTCGAAAATGCGGCCCTTCGACAGTGCCAGGATCAGCTTCGAATTTTCCATCACTTGATCCGTTCGATGCGCGCGCCGACGTTGGACAGCTTCACTTCCATGCGGTCGTAGCCGCGGTCCAGGTGGTAGATGCGGTCCACCAGGGTCTCGCCCTCGGCCGCCATGCCGGCGATGACGAGGCAAGCGGAGGCGCGCAGGTCGGTCGCCATCACGGGCGCGCCGACCAGGCGCTCGACGCCGCGCACCAGCGCGGTCTTGCCTTCGATCTGGATGTTCGCGCCCAGGCGGTTCAGCTCCTGCACGTGCATGAAGCGGTTTTCGAAGATGGTCTCGGTCACGCTGGAGGAGCCGGCCGCGATCGTGTTCACGGCCATGAACTGGGCCTGCATGTCGGTCGGGAAGCCGGGATACTCGGTGGTGCGGAAGCTCACCGGGCTCGGGCGGCCCTCCATCTGGGCGCGGATGGTGTCCTGGCCCAGGGTCAGCACCACGCCCATTTCGCGCAGCTTGTCGAGGGCGGCGTCGAAGATGTCGGTGCGGGTGTTGGTCAGGGTGATGTCGCCGCCGGCCGCCGCCACCGCGCACAGGAAGGTGCCGGCTTCGATCCGGTCCGAGATCACGGCGTGCCGCGCGCCGTGCAGTTTCTCGACGCCCTGGATCACCAGGCGGTCGGTGCCGATGCCGGCGATGCGCGCGCCCATCGCCACCAGCAGGTTGGCCAGGTCCGTCACTTCCGGCTCGCGCGCGGCGTTTTCGAGAATGGTCTCGCCCTCGGCCAGCACCGCCGCCATCAGCAGGTTCTCGGTGCCGGTCACGGTGATCATGTCGGTGACGATGCGCGCGCCCTTCAGGCGGTCGGCCTTGGCGTAAATGTAGCCGCCTTCGATGGTGATCTCGGCGCCCATCGCCTGCAGGCCCTTGATGTGCTGGTCGACCGGGCGCGAGCCGATCGCGCAGCCGCCCGGCAGCGAGACCTTGGCCTGGCCGAAGCGCGCCAGCAGGGGGCCCAGCACCAGGATCGAGGCGCGCATGGTCTTCACCAGGTCATACGGGGCCTCGAAGTTGGTCACGCCCGCGCCGTTCAGGACCACCTTGTCGCCGTCCTGGGTCACTTTCAGGCCGGTCTGCTCCAGCAGTTTGAGCATGGTGCGCACGTCGTGCAGGTGCGGCACGTTGGACAGTTCGACCTCGCCCGCCGTCAGCAGGCCGGCGCACAGGATCGGCAGGGCGGCGTTCTTGGCGCCGCTGATGGAGATTTCG
>DASRUW010000490.1:0-6501 GCA_035655255.1 Telluria sp.
GCGCCAGCTGGAGCAGCTGCGGCGCCTCGGCATTCCGATGTACTACAGCGAGCCGCGCAAGCTGGAGGAGGTGGCCACCAGCCTGGAGCGCTTCGGCCGCCTGCTCGGCACCGAAGCGGCGGCGGCGCGCGCGGCCGGCGCCTTCCGCGCCGACATCGCCGCGCTCGCGGCCCGCTACGCGCAGCGCCCGCCGGTGCGGGTGTTCTACCAGATCTGGGACAAGCCCCTGTACACGCTCAACGGCAGCCACATCGTGAGCGACGCGCTGCGGGTCTGCGGCGGCGTCAACGTGTTCGCCGGCCTGCACACGCTGGCGCCCGAGGTCAGCACGGAAGCCGTGCTGGCCGCCAACCCGGAGGCGATCTTCGGCGGCGAGCAGCACGAGGCCAAGGACCAGGGCGTGAACCTGTGGCGTCCTTACAAGTCCCTGCTCGCGGTCCAGCGCGACAACCTGTTCACCCTCGATGGCGAACTGCTCACGCGCGCCGCGCCGCGCATGGCGCAAGGCACGCGCGCGCTGTGCGAGCGCATCGAGCAGGCCCGTCAACGGCGCCCGTGACGGGGGCGTTACAGACGTAAGCAATCGAAAAAACGCGCCCCGGCCTAAGGATGGCCTCAGCAAAAGATGGTAATCTGCCGACCGTGCCGCAAACTCACCCTAGAAGGATACCTATGCGCTTCCTGCGTTTTGCCCTTGCCGCAGCCAGCCTGGCCGCTGCCGCCACCGCGTTCGCGTCGCCGACCGATCCGCGCCTGAACGCCGATTACACCATGCTCGCCCAGCCGCAGCCGACCCAGGCCAGCGGCAAGAAGGTCGAGGTGCTCGAGTTCTTCATGTACCGCTGCCCGCACTGCGCCGCGCTGGAGCCGGAACTGGAAGCCTGGGCCAAGCGCCAGGGCGACAACGTCGTGCTGCGCCGCGTGCATTTCCCCTACAGCGGGCCGAAGGATCCGGGCGCCCACCTGTACGTGACCCTGGAAGCGATGGGCAAGGCCGAGGAGCTGTCGCAGAAGATCTTCGACGCCATCCACAAGCAGCGCATCCGCCTCGACAACAACGAGCAGGCCATCTTCGACTTCGTGGCGAAGAACGGCGTGGACCTGGCCAAGTTCAAGGAAGTCTGGTCTTCCTTCAGCGTGCTGACTAAAATGAACCGCCTGAACAGCGTCGTTTCGACCTACAAGGTGGAGACGGCCCCGACGCTGATCATTGACGGCAAGTACGTGACCTCGCCCGGCGACATCGGCCAGGCCAACCACATTGCCGACGAACCGACCCTGATGAAGACCGTGCCCCAGGTCCTGGACGCCCTCGTGGCCAAGGCCAAGGCCAGCAAGAAATAAGACATGACCGAAGATAGGGAAGCCGGCTGGATGAAGGCCTACGGCGGGTCCATTCCGGACGAGGAAAAGCTGTACGAGACCAGCCACGTCAACCATTATGCCTGGACCTTGGTGGTGATTGCCTGCGGGGTCATCGTGTGGCTGTGCGTGGCCCTGGTCCACGCCGAGAACCAGCGCTACGCGATGGAGATCGGCAAGTGCCAGGACCCGGCCTTCCCCGGGCAGATCGAAAAGACCTGCCTGGCCCACGTGCATTCGCGCGAGCACTGGTGGCAGCACCTGTGGTACGCGGTGCGCCGGGTCAACTAGGCAGCCGGACCACGAAGCGCGCGCCGCCCAGCGGGGCGCGGTCGATGCGGATGCTGCCGCCGTGCAGGTGCACGGCCTTTTGCGCGATCGACAAGCCCAGCCCGAAACCGCCGGTGGCGCGGTCGCGGCTGCGGTCGAGCCGGTAGAAGGGCTCGAAGATCTTGTCCCGTTCCGCGGGCGGAATGCCCGGTCCGTTGTCGTCCACCACGATTTCCACCCAGCCATTACGCATGCGCACGCCGCTCAAGGCCAGGTGCCCGTTGGCGTATTTCTGCGCGTTGCGCACCAGGTTGCCCACCGCGCGCGCCAGCAGGCGCCGGTCCGCGTCCACGGTCAGTCCGGCCGGGCAGTCCAGGTCCAGCCGCTCGGGCGCGGGGGTGAGCGAATCGGCCAGGTCGCGCAGCAGGCCGGCGACATCGACCGTTTCACGTTCCAGCGGCTGCTTGCCGTCCAGGCGGCTCATGCTGAGCAGTTCGTTCACCAGGCCTTTGAGCTCGGCCAGGTCGCCTTCCATGGCGTCGATGCGCTGTTGCAGGGCCGGGTCCGCGGCCGCGCCGCGCAGCAGCTCGAGCGCGAATTCGAGCCGGGCGATGGGCGTGCGCACCTCGTGCGAGACGGAATGCAGCAGGCTGCGCTGGGACTCCAGCAAGCCCTCGATGTGGCTGGCCATGTCGTTGATGCGCTCGGCCAGGGGATAGACGCTGCTGCTGGGCGGGAATTCGGCGCGCGCCTTGAGGTTGCCGCCGCCAAAGTCGTCCGCCACCCGCGACAGCTTCTGCAAGGCCTGCCAGTGCGAGCGCGACCACAGCGCGATGGGGATCAGCAGGGCCAGGGCCACGATCACGTAGCGCACCACTTCCATCTTGAGCGCGAAGCCGATGTCGATCGGCAGGTCCTGGGCCAGGATGGCTTCCTCGTTGCTGCCCACATAGCGCTCGCCGCTCAGGTCCACGCGCCGGTAGAACTGCCGCTTGGCCGGATCGAGCACGACGTCGCCCCGGTCCAGCTCGCCCTGGCGGCCGGGCGGCACGGCGGCGCGGGCCTGGTTCAGCGGCACCAGCTCGAAGTGGGCGCCCGAGATCTCGCGCACCTTGTTCAGGCGCGGCAGCCATTCGTCGGCCGGCGCCTTGTCCACGTATTGCTCCAGCACGAAGATCTGGGCCGCGGCCTGGCGCCGGGCAATATCCTCCAGCGGATCGCCAAACAGCCGGTTGATCGCGAAGTAGATGAGGAAGGTCGCCGCCGTGATCGACAGCATGACCAGGATGAAGAAGCGGAAGAAAAGCCGGTTCACGCCAACATGGCCTCCCCGGCCGTTGTATTTCCGTAAATCATTATTGTAGCCGAGTCCATATCGGCGCCGGCCAGCATTACAAATTTCCGACAATTAGGGTACAGGTCTCGGGGGATTGTGGGAAGGGAAGTGCCTATGATGAGCTCATTGGCTAGACAACTTTTCCAACGGAGACGCATCGATGAACCTGTTCGGCAAATTCCTGACCGTCGCGCCCGCTGTCGGCGCATTGCTGCTGACCGCCTGCGGTGGCGGCGCGGGCAGCGCCGCCGGGACCACCCAGCTCAGCCCGACCATCGCGGTGGGCGAGCCCATGCCCCAGACCAAGGCCGTGGTGGTGGACGACTTCAAGACCGCCCTGGGCAAGGCCGAATGCGCGGACATCAGCAACAACCTGTACGTGATCGACCAGCAGAAGGTGCTGTGGGCGCGCACCGGCAACTGCCCGGACAACGCTTCCGAACACGCGCTGTTCGGCGCCACCCCGCAGGACGTGCTGTGCAAGCAGGTCAGCTCCATCGCCGGCCAGACCGTCAGCTGCAAGGACGCCGCCACCCGCGAGCTGTTCGACAAGCTGCTGGCCAACCTGGACCAGCCTGACCTGGGCCTGGGCGCCGACCACAAGGTCGAGCTGGTCGCTCTCGGCCACATTCCGGTGGACCGCCCGGTGCCGGTCGCGCCCTACATGGAAGTGCTGGTCAACGACGCCTATTCGGGCGTCACCGCGCGCCAGAACCTGGTGATCCGCGACGCGATGGCCTTGGCCCGGATGTGGTCCGTGCATGTGTCGGGCAAGAGTCCTGCGCCCGAGATGCCGATGATCGATTTCAGCACCAAGATGGTGGTGGCCGTGTTCCTGGGCCAGCAGAGCCGTGGCTGCACGGAGACCAACATCGTCAAGCTGATCCCGGACGGGCGCCAGCTCGAAGTCGACTACGAGACCCGCGACCTGCAGACCTTCGCCATCTGCACCGCCAGCGTGACCAGCCCGGCCGTGATCGCCGTGGTGGACCGCACCGACGGCGCCGTCAGCTTCGTCGACCGCAGCGCCGGCAAGGACGTGGTGGAGCTGCCCTTCACCATGCTCGAGAAGAGCATCAATTCCGGCGTGCGCGACCCGCAGAACCTGGTCATCAAGGACGCGGCGACCTGGGCCAAGGTATGGGCCCAGCATGCCTCGACCACGATCCCGGCCGCGCCGCTGCCGGAGGTGGACTTCAACAAGAACATGGTCATTGCCGCGTTTGGCGGTATGCTCCCGAACGCCTGCTATAACGTCGGGCTCGCTGATCCGGTGCAAAGCGCCGGCAAGATCACGGTCAGCGTGGTCCACTCCTACCCGGCGCCGGGCGTCATGTGCGCGATGATGATCGCGAGCCCGGCCAGCATGATGCTGGTGGCGCGCAGCGACGACCCGGTGGAATTCGTGGACGTGAAGGCGGGCTGGTGACACCGTCCGGCCGGCGCTGCCGGCCGTGGCGTTTTTGGAAAAGAGTGCGGTGATGCCGTTAGAATGGCGGTCAATCGAAACTCTTTACTGGCGACAACATGCAAAAGACCTTCGTTCTCCTGCTGGCAGGGATCTGTGGCGCCGCCGGCGCCCAGACCCCGACCACCAATCCGATGCCGGACGGGAGCCGCGACATGTATGTCGGGCTGGGGGCGAGCTATTCCCCGCGCTGGGACGGCGCACGCGAACACAAGACGGCCGCGCTGCCCGTGCTTCAGGTCCAATGGAGCAACGGGATCTTCATTTCGGGCATGAGCGCGGGCCTGCACCTGTCGGACAATCCCGCCTTCGAGTACGGCCCGCTGTTGACCATCCTGCCGCGCCGCGACGAGTCCGGCCTGTCGGGCGGCCTGGGCGGCGTGAGCGGCACCAAGACCAATACCGACCTGGTGCCCGGCGGGGGCATTGTCCCGGCCGTGAAGGCCAGCACCGGTTACTCGACCTGGACCAAGGCCGATGCGCTCGCCGCCGATTCGCTGGCCGGCATCGAGCCGATCCCGACCCGGGTGGTGGCGGGGGGCTTCTTCAATTACTACCTGGGCCAGCACGTGCGCCTGACCAACAGCGTCCAGTACGGAGCGGGCCGGGACCGCAACGGACTGCGCTACACGGTCGACCTGCAGCGCGTGGCCAGCGACATCGCGCCGCACCACAGCCTGTCGGCCGCCGCCGGCCTGAGCCTGGTGAACGGCGCCTACAACGACACGTATTTCGGGGTGCATGCGAGCGTGGCCGCCCCGCTCGTGGGGGTCGACTACAAACCCGGCGGCGGCCTCAAGGACGTGCATGCGAACCTGCGCTGGAACTGGTCGCTCAGCCCGTCCTGGATGCTGACTTCCCTGGTGCACGTATCGCACCTGCAAGGCGATGCCGCCAAGAGCCCGCTCGTGCAGCGGTCCACCAACACCACCGTTTCGACGGCCCTGGCCTACCGTTTCTGACCATGCGCTTTTTCGGACCCAAATCGCTGACGATCGCGATGCTGCTGGCGGCAGGCACTGCCGCGGCGCAGTCGCGCGACAGCGACTGGGTCAGCTACCGCGACGCCTACAAGGCGATGGTGGTGTTCGAAAAATATGGCAAGCCCAAGCAGTTCCTGCAGCACACCTACCAGGTCACGCCCAAGGACAAGGCGGCGCCGCTGGAGGGCCTGCGCCTGGCCCTGAACGGCAAGTCGATGCAGCTCAACCTGCCGCTCGACGCCACCGGGCGCGCCGTGTTCCCGCTGCTGAAAGCCGCCTACGACGAGAACGCGGCCCTGGTCCTGAACCGCGACATCCATCAATATGCGTTCAAGCCGCGCGTGAGCATCGTGACGCGCCCGGACGGGGTGTACGAGGCGGCGGAGCTGCGCACGGCCTGCGAGCAGGCGCTGGCCTTCCTGCGCTACGAGAATGCGGCCAACGCGGGCAAGCGCTGCAGCGGCGTGCGCTTCGTCTACACCAAGAGCCACGCCGAGCCCGTGGTCAAGCTGCGCGTGTCGGACCGCGAGACGGTCCTGCCCGCGGCCGATGGTCCGGCCTTCCCGGACGACAGCGCGGGCAGCTTCCGCGTGGTGAACTACCGCTTCTCCGACTGGCCCGCGAGCGGCTCGGTCGTGACCCAGGATGCACCGGTGGCGCTGGCCCCGGTCATCGAATAATCACACATTGTCACCGATACAAATTCATGACAAATCCGCGACATCTCGCGGAGGATTTCATTGCGCTATCTCAATATGATGATGGCTTGAATCGGTTTTCCGTTTTACCCGCGGCCCCACAGTCCGCGGGTTTTTTTTTGCTCAGATCCAGGCCGACGGCGAGAACAGGTAGCCTTCGCCCCACACGGTCTTGATCTTCTCGGAATCCGTGTCGTCGAACTTGCGGCGCAGCTTGGAAATCGAGTTGTCGATGCTGCGGTCCATGCCGTCGAACTCGATCCCGCGCATCTTCTTGAGCAGGGCGTCGCGCGAGAGCACGTGGCCGGCCGATTCGGCCAGCACCAGCAACAGCTTGTATTCCGTGTTCGACAGGGCGACCGGCTCGCCGCGCCAGGTGACGGT
>DASRUW010000491.1:0-3927 GCA_035655255.1 Telluria sp.
CGGCGGGGCTAGCCCGCCTGATCGATTAAGCCTGCTCGGAGACTTCGACGAAGTCGTCGCCGGTCTTGACGGCTTCCAGGACTTCCTTGGTCGCGTTGGCGCGGCCTTCCAGGATCGCGTCCGCCACGCCGCGGGCGTAGAGGGTGATGGCCTTGGAGGAGTCGTCGTTACCCGGGATCACGTAGGTGACGCCTTCCGGGGAGTGGTTGGTATCGACCACGCCGATGACCGGGATGCCCAGCTTGGCAGCTTCGGTGATGGCGCCCTTGTGGTAGCCGACGTCGACCACGAAGATCGCGTCCGGCACGCCGTTCAGCTCCTTGATGCCGCCGATCGACTTTTGCAGCTTGTCCATTTCGCGGCGGAACAGCAGCGCTTCTTTCTTCGACATCTTCTCGACGGAACCGTCTTCGATGGCCGCTTCCATGTCCTTCAGGCGCTTGATCGAGGTCTTGATGGTCTTGAAGTTGGTCAGCATGCCGCCCAGCCAGCGCTGGTCGACGTAGGGCACGCCGGCGCGCTGCGCTTCGGCGGCGATGATGTCGCGCGATTGACGCTTGGTGCCAACCAGCAGGATGGTGCCGCGCTGGGCTGCGACCTGCTTGATCGCCTTCATCGCTTCCAGGTACATCGCCATCGTCTTTTCGAGGTTGATGATGTGGATCTTGTTGCGATGACCAAAGATGAACGGGGCCATCTTCGGGTTCCAGAAACGGGTTTGGTGGCCGAAGTGGACACCGGCTTCCAGCATTTCGCGCATGGTAACGGACATGTTATTTCTCCAGGGTTAGGTTCTCAAATCCGGCCCAGTCACCGTAAAGGCACCCTTTTTGGGGCCGGATTCGCGATTTACAAACAAAAAATAAGCCGTGTTGACGGCATTGCACGGAAACCGATCCGAGCAACCCGCAATTCTACACTGGATACAGCCCCTGGAGCAAGTCCGAAATCTTGCGTGCTCGGCAAGATCGGCGCGACGGGCCAGGTGGATACGTTGCGATACTTTTCGTCACCGAAAAATCGTGGCGTTCCAACCATGCCGAGTCAACACTGTACAAGTCCGACCCCGGCCTGGAGAGATCCATGACGATCCGCTGCGCCTTGCTATTCGCCCTGCTTGGCCTCTGTGCGGACGGCGCCCACGCCAATCCGGCCCTGCCCGGCACCATCGTCCAGCTGGGCGCCACGGGCCATCCCATGCAGTATCTGCTTTCCCTGCCGGAGGACTGGACCCCGGACCGGAGCTGGCCGATCGTTCTGGTGGAAGAATCGGCGGAAAAGGATTTTCGCAAGGCCATGCAGCGCTACGTCGCGGCCCGCAAACGACTGCCCTTCATCCTGGTGATGCCCTATTGTGTCATCCTGGGCCAGGCCGGCCAGCGCGATCCCGCCGTCTATCCTTACACGCCCCCATCTGGGACCGCATCGATCGCCAAGGCGCCTGCACATTCGAGCTGGAAGGCGTCGCGCGCGTCCTGAACGACGTACGTACGCATAACCACGGCGAAGCCAAGGTCTACATCACCAGCCTGGAGGCTGGCGCGCACCTGGTTTGGGCGTTGGTGTACAAGCAGCCCGAACAGTTGGCCGGCGCCGCCCCGGTCGCCGGCAACGTCCGCAACCGCTGTTTGGAAACCGCCACATCGGCGAAACCGTGGTCGCCGAACGCGGCCACGAGGCACTGGCGCAGGAGGTCTTGCCGTGGTTCGAGTCGCTGCGTTCCGCGTCCGACAAGTGACCGCGGACGGCGCAGCGGCCTGACCGATCGGCCTGTATGTACGCGCGCGTAAAACATGGTTACACTGATCGTGCTGACCCAACCATGGAGGCCCAGCCATGAACGCACGCGCCGAGTTGTTTTCGTCCCGTCCCGATGCCGCCGGGCTCGTGTTCGAGCTGGTCGACCATCTCGACGCCATGCTGGCCTACTGGGACGAGAACCAGATGTGCGGCTTCGCCAATGCCGCCTACCGCCAGTGGTTCGGCCGCAGCAAGGAGGACATGGCCCACATCAGCCTGAGCCAGCTGCTGGGTCCCCTCTACGCCAAGAACCTGCCCTACATCGAGGCGGCCTACCGCGGCGAGGCGCAGCGCTTCGAGCGCGAGATTCCCTGCCCGGACGGCAAGCTGCGCCACAGCCTGGCGACCTACATTCCGCGCATCGTCGACGGCAAGGTGCGCGGCATCTTCGTGCACGTGGCCGACGTCACGCCGCTCAAGCAGCTCGAGGGCGAACTGCGCGCCGCCAAGGCCGAAGCGGAACGCCTGGCAACCCACGACTTCCTGACCGGGTTGCCGAACCGGGTGCTCCTGTTCGACCGCATCGAACAGACCCTGGCCCACTGCGCCCGCTCGGGCGAGCTGGCCGCGCTGGTCAGCCTGGACATCGACGATTTCAAGAAAATCAACGACAACTACGGGCATCCGGCCGGCGACCGCTTCCTGGTGGAGGTGGCCCGGCGCCTGACCCACGCGGTGCGCCAGTGCGACACGGTGGTGCGCATGGGCGGCGACGAATTCATCATCCTGCTGACCGACCTGGGCTCGCCCGAACACGCGAGCGTCATGGCCGAGCGCCTGGTGCGCAGCCTGGCCGAGCCGCTCGACATCGACGGCAGGACCATCCCGGCGAGCTGCAGCGTCGGCCTGGCGCTGTCCGCGGCCGGCCTGCCCGGCGGCGAGGCCTGGATCGCCCGCTCGGACCGCGCCCTGTACCGCGCCAAGGGGCTGGGCAAGAACCGATTCGCATTCGACACCGGGCCGGCGCCCGGGTCCGAGGCGGGGACGTTGTCGGAATAGCGTGACTTTGGCACCACTATTTGCCTTATGGAAGAATGCGGTCCGGGCGCATAATGCATGAGTGTGAAACCGTGCCGCCCAACCGATGCTACCCGCACCCGCTGCCCTTGAACCGACCGAAACCGAACACCAGCGCCATCGCGACGGCCACAGCTCGGCCACGACGATCCCGCCCGTCAATCGCATCCTCGGCAGCGATCTCAACGAAGACCTGATCGGCGGCGACGGCAACGATTCGATCGATGGACGCGGCGGCAACGACAGCCTGTTCGGCGGGGCCGGCGACGACAGCCTGCTGGGCGGCAGCGGCAACGACACCCTGGACGGCGGCAGCGGCGCCGACACGCTCGACGGCGGCATCGGCAACGACCTGTTCCTGCTCGGCGGCAGCGGCCAGGTCGCGACCGGCGGAGCCGGATCCGACATCTTCCGTCCCACCCTGGCCCAGCACTTCAAGGTCACCGATTTCACCATCGCCGACGGCGACCGGATCGACGTGTCCAACCTGGTGGCCGATCCCGCCAGCACCCACTTCATCGTGCTCGAGCAGAACGGCAGCAACGTCGAGGTCTACCTCGATCCGGGCAACGGCGCGCCGTTCGCGCTGGCGACCCTGCAGAACCTGACGGTCAAACAACTCAGCAACGCGAGCTTCACGGGCGCCCAGCTCTACGCCACCAGCGGCAGGAACCTGGCCGGCACCAGCGCCGACGAAGGACTGGTGGGCGACGCCGGCAACGACACGGTGCACGGCGCAGGCGGCGCGGACGAGCTGCACGGAGGCCTCGGGGACGACGCCCTGTACGGCGACGACGGCAACGACAGCCTGTTTGGCGAGGCCGGCAGCGACACCCTCACCGGGGGCGGCGGCGACGACCTGCTCGACGGCGGGTCCGGCAACAATGTTCTCAGCGGCGGCGCCGGCAATGACGTTCTGACGGACAGCGCCGGCACGGACGGCACCCTGGTCGCCGATGGCGGCGATGGCAACGACGTGATCGACACCAATCTCGGCACGGCTACGGTGACGGGCGGCGCGGGCGACGACAGCGTGACCGACCACGCGCACCAGGCCACGATCGACGCCGGCGCCGGCAGCGACGTCGTCGATCTCAGCCTTGTTCCGGC
>DASRUW010000492.1:0-2868 GCA_035655255.1 Telluria sp.
CCCAGGCCGCTGCGGTGCACCAGCAGGTCGCGGATGGTCATCTCGCGCGTGACGTAGGGGTCGTACATCTGGAAGTCCGGCAGGTGCTTGACCACCGGGTCGTCCCAGGCCAGTTTGCCCTCGTCGACCAGCATGGCCAGCATCGCGGCGGTGAAGGCCTTCGAATTGGAGGCGATCTCGAACAAGGTCTGGCCGTCCACCTTGGCCGGCTCGCCCAGCTTGCGCACGCCGAAGCCGCGCGCGGCGAGCACCTTGCCGTCCTTGACGATGGCGATGGCCATGCCGGGAACGTCGAACATGCGCATCGCGCGGGTCGCGTCGCCTTCCAGGTCGAAGGCGGAGGATTGGGCCGCCGCCGTGACGGTGGCGCCGGCGCCCTCGGCGTCGTACGCGCCCGCGGCGCAGGTGGCGAAGGCAAGCAGCAGGGCAGCTGCGATCCGGGTCGGCTGGTTCACGTTCGGTCTTCCTTTACTTCTTCATCTGCTTGTCCACGCTGGCTTGCGTGACGGGGTGGTAGCGCTCGCGCGCCTTGCGGTAGACGGCGCGCGCCCAGGCCGCGTCGTCCGGTGTCTTGAGCAGCGCCGTATACAGCGGCACCACGAACTTCTGGCGGCCCACGCTCATGAGGAAGGCCTCGAGCGGCGGGCGCACGGCGTCGTAACCGGCGTGGATGGCGGCGCGGTAGAAGCGGAAGGCCACCTCGTTGTTGCGCGTCGCGGCCAGGCCGTACTTCTTATCGAGTTCGGCCAGCCTGGCGCGGTCGGCCTTGTTGTCGATATCGTTCAGGAATTTCATCCACTCGGTGGCGCTCCATTTGGACGTGTCGAGCTGCGCGGTGGAGGTCTTCCCTTCGAGCCAGGCGGCCCGGGTCGCGTCCAGCGCGGCCAGGCGCGCCGACACCGCGCGCTTGGCGCTGGCCGGAATCCCCGGGCCGTACAGCCATTCATCCAGCTCCGCTTCCGTCATCACGTCCGGATGCTCGGCCAGCAGGTTCTTGTGCAGGTAGTCGACGAACTGCGCCGTCGTCACGCTCTGGAACGCGTGCTGGTCGAACCAGCCGCGCAGGAAGGGATCGAATACGGCGCGGCCGGCGCGCTGCTCCAGGGTACGCAGCAGCCATGCGCCCTTCGGGTAGGCCAGGCCCTCGTCCGTGTAGTGTTCGGACGAGGTGTCCGGATCGCGCGTGAGCAAGGCCTGCTTGGCGGACGGGATCGTGGCCAGCGAGTCGAGCGCTTCTTCCTGCTCCAGCTGCAGGTTCATGGTCGCCACTTCTTCGCCATACAGCGCTTCCAGGATGCGCGTCGTGACGTAGGTGGTGAAGCCTTCGTTCAGCCACCAATGCTTCCACGAGGCGTTGGTGACCAGGTTGCCGGACCAGCTGTGCGCCAGCTCGTGGGCGATCAGGTCCACCAGGCTGCGGTCACCTGCGATGATGGTGGGTGTGGCGAAGGTCATGCGCGGGTTTTCCATGCCGCCGATCGGGAACGACGGCGGCGCGATCATCACGTCGTAGCGCCCCCACCGGTACGGGCCGTACAGCGATTCGGCTGCGTTGACCATCTTTTCCGTGTCCGCCAGTTCGTATGCCGCGTCCTTGATGCGCAGCGGCTCGGCGTACACCGCGGTGCGCGGGCCCAGCGTCGCCGCCTCCAGCTCGCCGATACCGATCGCCAGCATGTAGGACGTCACCGGCTGCGGCATGCGGAAGTTCCAGCCGCCCTTCCCGGTCGCCTTGGGATCGTTCTCGGCGCTCATCACCACGCGCAGGCCAGGCGGCGCGTCGATGTGCGCGCTGTAGGTGAAGCGCACGGCCGGCGTGTCCTGCAGCGGGACCCAGGAACGGGCGTTGATCGTCTCCGACTGGCTGAACATGAAGGGCCGCTTGCCCGACATGGTCTGCGCCGGCGTGAGCCACTGCAAGGCGGCGGCAGTGGGCGCGGTGCGGTAGAAGATGCGCACCCTGGCCGGCTGGCCGGGCGCTTCGATGTGCAAGGCGTTGCCCTTCTCCGGATCGAGCTTGTCGACCTTGTAGCGGGCCGGCTTCCATTTGCCGTCCGCGCCCAGGGCTTCGATCTTCGAAATCGACAGCGCGCGCGTGTCCAGGTCCAGCGTGCGTGCCGACTTGTCCAGCCACTCCAGCGTGAGCTCCGCGGAGCCGGCCAGGGTTTTGCTGGCGAAGTCCGCCTTCAGGTTCATGTGCAGGCCGGTCTGGCGCACCTGGTCGGTGTGGGCATACGAGAGCGGGTCGAGGGCGAAGGCCGGCGCGGACAGGGCCGCGACGAGGGCGCATGCCAGCGTGCGCAAGGCGGGGAAGGTTTTCATGGGCGCCGAGCATAGCATTTTTGGCTCGGCGAAGCAGTAACAAAATGGGCGTATGTACCGGCCATCAAGCCGCGCTGCAGGCGTATCATGAGGGCGTCCACGAGGGAGTTCCGAAATGCGCCTGCGCTTTGCCTGCTTGTGCGCCCTGGCCTGCGGCCCGGCTGCGGCCGGACCGGCGGAAATCGTCTTTCTCGCGCCGCAGAACCACGCCATGCCGATCGCACGCTTCGAGCACGGACGGCTGGCGGGCGGCATCCTGAAGGACCTGGGCGATGCCATCGCCGCCAGGCTGGGCGTGCCGGCCCGTTTCGTGAGCGTGCCTAGCAAAAGGGTGGCGCTGGCCCTGCGCGCGGGCGAGGCCGACGGCGTATGCTACGTGCTCCCCGGCTGGATCGACGGGGACTACCGCTGGACCCAGCCCATCATTCCCAACGGCGTGGCGGTCGTCGCGCATGGCGGCGCGCCGGTGGTGCATTCCCTGTCCGACCTGGCCGGACACCGCGTCGGCACAGTCCTGGGCTACCGCTATCCCTTGCTGGAACAGGT
>DASRUW010000493.1:0-2424 GCA_035655255.1 Telluria sp.
GCCGCGCCGCGCACGGCACGCGCGCGCACGGGCGTGCCGCTCGACGCGGTCACGCTGCGCGCCATCCTGGGCCATCCAGTGTTCCGGCGCACCGTGTCGCTGGTGCTGTTGCCGCACGCCGTCTTCTTTGCGGTGCAGGGCATGTGGCTGGGGCGCTGGCTGGCCGACGTCGGTCACTTCGGCGAAGGCGCCGTCGCCTATCTGCTGTACCTGTCGATGGCGGCGGTGGTGTTCGGCGCGATCGCGGTCGGCATGGTGACCGAATGGGCCGGCCGGCACGGCCTGGCGCCGCGCGGGGTCGCGGTGGCCGGCGTCACCTTGTTCCTGCTGGTGCAGACTGCGCTCATGATCGGCTATCGCCCGGCATTCCAGACACTGCCGGTGCTGTTCACCCTGGCCGGCAGCGTGACCGGCATCGAATACACGATCGTCGCGCAGGGCGTGCCGAGCGAACTGACGGGGAGGGCGGCGACCTGCCTGAACCTCCTCATCTTCGTCGCCGCGTTCGCGGTGCAGGCGGGCTTCGGGCTGGTGCTTGGCTGTTGGACGCCGGACGCCGCGGGGCATTATCCGGCGCAGGCCTACCGCGCTGCGTTCGCCCTCCTGATCGCCGTGCAGCTGCCGGGGCTTGTACAATGCGTGCTCGCTTCCAACCGCTCCGACGAACACCATGAGACTGCTCCGCTACGGCCGCCCGGGAAAGGAAAAACCGGGACTGCTGGATGAGGAAGGCCGCCTGCGCGACCTGTCCTCCGTGATCCCCGACCTCGACGCCTCCCAGCTCGATCCGAAGAACCTGCGCAAGCTCGCCAAGGTCGATCCCAAGACCCTGCCGCTGGTGCGCGGCACGCCGCGCCTGGGCGTGCCGGTCAAGGGTGTCGGCAAGTTCATCGGCATCGGCCTCAATTACGCCGACCACGCCGCCGAATCGGGCTTGCCGCTGCCCACCGAGCCGATCGTATTCATGAAGGCCACCAGCTGCCTGTCCGGCCCCGACGACGCGATCCTGCTGCCGCAGGGTTCGAAGAAGACCGACTGGGAAGTGGAGCTGGGCGTCGTCATCGGCGCCCGCGCGCGTTACGTGGACGAGGCGCAGGCGCTGCGCCACGTGGCCGGTTACTGCGTGGTGAACGACGTGTCCGAGCGCGCCTTCCAGTTCGAGCGCGGCACGCAGTGGGACAAGGGCAAGGGTTGCGACACCTTCGGCCCGGTCGGTCCGTGGCTGGTCACCCCGGACGAGATCTTCGACGTGCAGGACCTGGACCTGTATCTCGAATTGAACGGCAAGCGCATGCAGACCGGGAACACCGGCACCATGATCTTCACGGTCGCCCAGATCGTGAGCTACGTCTCGCGCTTCATGACGCTGGAGCCGGGCGACATCATCGCCACCGGCACGCCGCCAGGCGTGGGCATGGCGCGCAAGCGCTTCCTCAAGCACGGCGACCGGCTGCGCCTGGGCATCGCCGGCCTCGGCGAGCAGCAGCAGGAAGTGGTGGCCTACGCCGGCTGAGCCAGGGCCGTGTCGAGCGCCCCCGTGAGCCGCTCGACGATCTCCTCCAGCTCCGCGGGGCGGGTGATGAACGGAGGCGCCAGCAGGATGTGGTCGCCCCGTTCGCCGTCGATGGTGCCGCCCATCGGATACACCAGCAGCCCGCTGTCGAAGGCGGCCTGCTTGACTGCCGCGTGCAGGCGCCGCTCGGGCGGGAACGGGCGCTTGCTGGCGCGGTCCTCCACCAATTCGATCCCCAGCAGCAGGCCGCGCCCGCGGATGTCGCCCACATGCGGATGGCCCGCGAAGCCGGCGCGCAGCAGCGCGCGCAGCTCCGCCCCGCGCGCCTGCACGGCCTCCAGCAATCGGTCCCGCTCGATCACCTCCTGCACCGCCAGCGCTGCGGCCGCGGCCACCGGATGGCCGGTGTAGGTGTGGCCGTGCTGGAAGGCGCCGCTGCGCAGGCGGATCGCATCGACCAGCGCGCGCCGCACCAGCACCGCGCCGATCGGCTGGTAACCCGCGCCCAGGCCCTTCGCGACCGTCACCAGGTCCGGCACCACGCCTTCCTGTTCGACCGCGAACAGCGTGCCGCAGCGGCCCATCCCGCACATCACTTCGTCGGCGATGAACAGGATGCCGTAGCGGTCGCACAGGGCGCGCACGCCGCGGAAGTAGCCGGGCGTGGGCGGGATGGCGCCGCCGGTCGCGCCGGCCACGGGCTCGGCTACGAAAGCGATGATCGTCCCCGCGCCGGCCTGCACGATGGTGTCCTCGATTTCCTTCAGGAGCTGCGCGGTGTAGGCGTCCAGCGCCTGGTGCTCGCCGCGGTCGCGGTATTCGTAGCAGGGCGCCACGCGCAGCGTGTCGGCGAGCAGCGGGGCGAACGGCTTCCTGCGCCACTCGTTGCCGCCCACGGCCAGCGCGCCCAG
>DASRUW010000494.1:0-2515 GCA_035655255.1 Telluria sp.
GCGTGATCCCGATGCTGCCGGAGAAGCTGTCCAACGGTCTGTGTTCGCTGAACCCCGCCGTCGACCGCCTCACCCTCGTGTGCGACGCCGTCATCACGGCCAAGGGCGAGATCAAGGCCTACCAGTTCTATCCTGCCGTGATCCATTCGGCCGCGCGCCTGACTTATACGGAAGTGGCGGCCATTCTCGGCAACACCAAGGGCCCGGAAGCCGCGCGCCGCCCGGCCCTGGTGCCGCACCTGCTCAATCTGTACGACGTGTTCCACGCGCTGCTCAAGGCGCGCGTCGAGCGCGGCGCGATCGACTTCGAGACCACCGAGACCTACATCGTCTGCAATTCGCTGGGCAAGATCGAGAAGATCATCCCGCGCACCCGCAACGACGCGCACCGCCTGATCGAGGAGTGCATGCTGGCCGCGAACGTGTGCGCGGCCGACCTCCTGATCCGCCACAAGCACCCTGGCACCTACCGCATCCACGCCGGCCCGACCAAGGAAAAGCTCACCCAGGTGCGCACCTTCCTCAAGCAGGTCGGCCTGAATCTGAATGGCGGCGATGCGCCCAGCGCCTCGGACTATGCGGAGCTGATGAAGAAGGTGAAGGAGCGTCCCGACGCGTCGCTGTTGCAGACCATGCTGCTGCGCTCCATGCAGCAGGCGGTGTACAGCCCGGACAACATCGGCCACTTCGGCCTGGCCTACGAGGCCTATGCCCACTTCACCAGCCCGATCCGCCGTTATCCTGACCTTCTGACCCATCGTGCCATCAAGGCGATCCTGCAAGGGAAGCGCTACGAACCGTCCGGCATCGAACTGGGCAAGCTCAATACCTCGGTCTCGAACGCCCAGCGCCGCCAGGCGGCCCTGGACAAGAACGCGGGCAGGAAGGGCAAGAAGGAAGAAGACCTCACCGTGTGGGACGCGCTCGGCGTGCACTGCTCGGCCAACGAGCGCCGCGCCGACGAAGCCTCGCGCGACGTGGAAGCCTGGCTCAAATGCTGGTTCATCAAGGACAAGCTGGGCGAGGAGTTCACCGGCACCATCTCCGGCGTGACCAGCTTCGGCGTGTTTGTCCAGCTGGACGCCCTGTTCGTCGAAGGCCTGGTGCACATCACCGAGCTGGGCGCGGACTACTTCCAGTACGACGACGCGCGGCACGAGCTGCGCGGCGAGCGCACCGGCAAGCGTTATCAGCTGACCGACCGCGTGACCGTGCAGGTCAGCCGGGTCGACCTGGAGGCGCGCAAGATCGACCTGGTGCTGGCCGGCTCCGAGAGCGCATCGCTCTCTTCGCGCGGCGCGGCCAAGAGCGCCGCCGCCAAGGCCCAGGAAGCCAAGCCGGCCAAGGGACGCAAGCCCAAGGCCGCCCCGGTCTACGAGGTCGAGGAAGAATACAAGCCGCGCCGCAGCAAGGGCGCCACGGCTGCCAAAAAGGCGGCCGCCCGCGGCGCCAACAAGTCAAGCCCCAAGACAGGAAAGAAGAAGCGGTAAATGAAGAACAAAATGATTTTCGGGTTCCACGCGGTGACCTCGCGCCTGCGCCACGAGGCATCGTCCGTGGAGGAGATCTTCGTCGACGCCGCCCGTAACGACCGCCGCATGTCGGACCTGGTTGCCGCCGCCAAGGCGGCCGGCGTGCGCGTGATGCCGGTCGAATCCGAACGCCTGGACCGCATCGTCGGCACCCGCCGCCACCAGGGCGTGATCGCTTTCGCGGCGCAGCTCGCGCTGGCGCGCAACCTGGACGAGCTGCTGGACGCCATCGAAGGCCCGCCGCTGCTGCTGATCCTGGACGGCATCACCGATCCGCACAACCTGGGCGCCTGCCTGCGCGTGGCCGACGGCGTCGGCGCGCACGCCGTGATCGCCCCGCGCGACCGCGCCGTGGGCCTGAACGCGACCGCCGCCAAGGTGGCCAGCGGCGCGGCCGAGACCGTCCCCTACATCACCGTCACCAACCTGGCGCGCACCATGCGCGAGCTGAAGGAACGCGACATCTGGCTGATCGGCACCTCGGACGACGCCGAGAAAAGCCTGTACCAGGCCGACTTCACCGGTCCGGCCGCGATCGTGATGGGATCGGAAGGCGAGGGCATGCGCCGCCTGACGCGCGAGACTTGCGACCTGCTGGTCAACATCCCCATGCTGGGCTCGGTGGAATCCCTGAACGTGTCGGTGGCCTCCGGCGTCTGCCTGTACGAGGCGCGCCGCCAGCGCTTGGCCTGCGAGGTTTGACAGGGTGGCGAGCATGGCGGGCGCGAATGCGCTACCATGTTCGACCTGACAATTGCCTTTGGCCGATGGCCACCCAGCCTCATATGTTTTCTCATCTCCGCGAAGATATCAGGAGCATCATCGAACGCGACCCGGCGGCCCGCAACGCCTGGGAGGTGTTCACCTGTTATCCGGGCTTCCAGGCGATCATGATGCATCGCTGGGCGCACTGGTGCTGGGGGAACGGCTTGAAGTGGCCGGGACGCTTCATTTCCTACCTGGCCCGCATCGTCACCGGCATC
>DASRUW010000495.1:0-5164 GCA_035655255.1 Telluria sp.
TCAGGACCCGATAGTGGCGGGTCAGGTAGCGCGCCACCCGGGTAAAGTTGTCCTTGTCGCCGGCAAAGCCGTGCAGCAGCAGCAGCGGCTCGCCCTGCCCGCCCTGCAGGTAAGGCATGTCGAACCCGTCGACCCTGGCATGCGCCAGGTGCAGCCGGCAGCGCCGGCGTTCGGCCCACAGGGCCAGCCGCGTCATCCTGGCCGGCGCGACGCGCGCCGCCAGGGCCGATCCGGCCAGCAGGATCGTCGCGATGGCGAGCGCCAGCTTGCCGGCGCTCATTCGGCCGGCATTCGTACCAGCAGCGCGACCGCTTCGGCGGCGATGCCCTCCTCCCGTCCGAGGTAGCCGAGCTTCTCGTTGGTCTTGGCCTTGATGTTGACCTGCTGCGGCGACACGCCGATGTCCTCGGCGATGCGCGAGACCATCTGCGCGATGTGCGGCGCCATCTTCGGCGCCTGGGCGATGATGGTCGCGTCCACGTTGCCGATGGTGTAGCCGGTGGCCAGCACGCGCGAGGCCACTTCGCGCAGCAGGGTGCGCGAGTCGGCCCCGGCGAACATGGGATCGGTGTCCGGGAAGTGCTTGCCGATGTCGCCCAGGGCGGCGGCGCCGAGCAGCGCGTCGATGATGGCGTGCAGCAGCGCGTCCGCGTCCGAGTGGCCCAGCAGGCCGAGTTTATGGGGGATCGTCACGCCGCCCAGCACTAGCTTGCGGCCTTCGACCAGCGCGTGGCAGTCGTAGCCGGTGCCGATCCGAAATGGTGGGGTGGGATTGTAGGAAGCCAGAGCCATAGTCACAGTGAATGCGGTTAGTCAGGTGCCGACGCTGTCAGATACATCTCGGCGATCCGGATGTCGGCCGGCAGCGTCACCTTGAGGTTGCGGGGATGTCCTTCGACGAGCTTCGGTGCGAAGCCCATGGCCTCGACGGCGCTCGCGTCATCGGTAATGGCGTGCACGTCGGTGGCGGCTGCGAGCGCGTCGCGCAGCAGCCGGTATCGAAACATTTGCGGGGTCTGGGCCAGCCACAGCCCGGCGCGCGGCACGGTGGCCTCGGCGGCCCCCGCCGGGCCGCGCTTGACGGTGTCGACCACCGGCAGGGCCAGCAGGCCTCCCGCCGGGTCGTCGCCCACCGCGTCGATCAGTTTGCCGATCAGCCCGGCATCGAGCCCGGGCCGGGCGGCGTCGTGCACCAGCACCCAGTCGTGTTCGCGCAGCTGGCCGGACAGCGCGCCCAGGCCGTTCAGGACCGATTCCATGCGCGTGGCCCCGCCGCAGCGCAGGACCGTCACGCCGCCGGCCGGCACCACGCCGTCGATCACGGGGTCGTCCGGGCTCACCACGACGAAGGTGTGGGCGATGCGGTCGCTGGAAAGGAAGGCGTCCAGGGTGTGGCGCAGCATCGGCTTGCCGGCCAGGGGCAGGTATTGCTTCGGCCCGTCCGCGCCCATCCTGGCGCCGACGCCGGCGGCGGGGATCAAGGCGACGTAGCGCGGTGCTTGCTGGGTCATAGGGTTAGCGTTTGCCTTCCTGGGAACGGATGATCGACTGTACCTCACCTGCGCAAACTTTGCTCAGGCGCGCATATTCCGCGGGCGAATCGATGGCGGCTTGTACACGTTCGACCTGCCCCAACTCCGATTTTATATAAGGCAGCCAGCGCGCGTCGATTTCCGCGCTCAAAAGTGCACTTGATTGTCCACGGGGTGCGTACAAGGGCCTGTCGGCGAAGCGCTGCTGCAGCGCCGCACGCACGCGCCGCTCGACGCCCGGCAGGTGGCTCAGGTAAGCGAGGTAATGGCGCTGCTCGTGGGCCAGGATCTCGCGGTAGGAACAGGTGCCGGCGCCGAACTCGCGCCCGACGTAGATCACGGCCGGGGTGTACCACAGCTCCACCGCCAGGCGCGGGGCCAGGCACTCGTAGCCGCTGGCCGGGTCCTGGACGATGGCGCCGGTGCTGCGCACGGCCACGCGCGACTCGGTCCGGGTCAGCCCCAGCACCAGGGCGCGCGCAGGGACCTGGCCCTTGAGGCGCGCGAGGCTGCGGTAGGACTGGGTATGGTCGATGGTGAAGCCGGCCGCGCCGCGGCTGGTCACCTGGACTTGCGCATGGGGGATGCCGTCCTCGCAGCGGGCCTGGAAGGCGCTGCGCGCCGCGTGCGCGCTCGGAAGGGCCAGCCAGGCCGGCAACGACAACAGCAGCAGGAAAAAGCGCATGTCCCCTAGGCGGGACGCCAGCTCCCGGCCACGATTTTCTCGAGCCAGAACGTCCCGATGATGGTTTTCACATCGGTGATTTTACCGGTCCGGACCAGCTCCAGCAGTTCGGGCATGGTGACGGTGAAGCACTCGAGGAATTCCCCATCGTCGAGCTTGGCTTCGCCCGGGCTCAGGCCCCGGGCCAGGAACAGCTCCAGGTGCTCGTCCGAGTAGGCGATGGCGTTGTGGATGGTGCACACGAATTGCCAATCGGTCGCGGTGTAACCCGTCTCCTCCCGCAATTCGCGCTGGGCGCAGGCCAGGTGGTCCTCGCCCGGGTCGATCTTACCGGCCGGGAATTCGATGAAGACCTGTCCGTTCGGATAGCGCCATTGGCGTTCCAGCAGCACCCGGCCGTCCTCCAGCAGGGGCAGCACCACCACGGCGCCCGGGTGGCGGATGAATTCGCGGTGGGTGCGCTTGCCGTCCGGCAGCTCGATCAGGTCCTTTTCGACCTTCAGGAAATGCCCGTCGTACACGACGCTGCCGCTGATGCGCTTTTCAGTCAGGTCCATGGTGCTTGCGCAGGTAACGCCAGACGAAGCCCGGGAAGGCCAGCACCAGGAACAGGCAGGCGCTGATGGCGTAGAACTCCCAGGTCTGCGGGAAGGCGTTGCCGAGATAGGATTCGAGGGCGCGGCCGCTGCCGCCCACCACGAAGTATAGGACCACGAGCTCGAGCAGCCGCGCCCAGATGGGCTTGCGCGCCAGCGGCACCAGGCCGAAGGCGCGCTCGGTCAGGAACGGCAGGTTGGCGGCCGCCAGGGCGACCGCGATGACCAGCCAGCTCGCGACGCCGACGTCCACGTCAGGACGCCAGGGTCTTGGTCATGGCGTGCAGGCAGGCTTCCATGAGCGCGGCCGGCACGACGCCCGCGGCCAGGATGAACAGGCCGTTGACGGACAGGGCGAAACGCATGTCGAACGGCGCGACGATGGCGGCGGTGTCGGCCGGCTCGTCGAACCACATGGTCTTCATCACGCGCAGGTAGTAGTAGGCGCCGATCAGCGAGAACATGACGGCCAGCACGGCCAGCCAGGTGTAGCCCGCGTTCAGGACCGACTGCAGCACGGCCAGCTTGGCCCAGAAGCCCACCATCGGCGGCACGCCGGCCAGCGACAGCATCAGGATCGACATCACGGCGGCGTACCAGGGCGAGCGCTTGGCCAGGCCGCGGAAGTCGCCGATCTCTTCCGCCTCGAAGCCGGCACGGGCCAGCAGCATGATGAGGCCGAAGGTGCCGAGCGTGGTCAGCACGTAGACGATGGCGTAGTACATCGCGGCGCTGTAGGCGGCGTTGGCGTTGGCGGCCGAGGCGACGCCGGCGGCGTCGCGGGTCACGCCGGCGGCCAGGCCGAGCAGCACGAAGCCCATCTGGGCAATGGTCGAGTACGCCAGCATGCGCTTGAGGTTAGTCTGCGCGATGGCGGTCAGGTTGCCGATGGCGAGCGAGGCGACGGCCAGCACCATCATCATCTGCTGCCAGTCGGCGGCCAGCGGGAGCAGGCCTTCCACCAGCAGGCGCACGGCGATGGCGAAGGTGGCCAGCTTGGGCGCGCCGCCCAGCAGCAGCGTGACGGCGGTCGGCGCGCCCTGGTACACGTCCGGCACCCACATGTGGAAGGGCACGGCGCCCAGCTTGAAGGCCAGGCCGGCCACGACGAACACGATGCCGAACACCAGCACGGTCGGCTTGATGGTGCCGGAAGCGGCCACCTTGGCCATGGTCTGCACGTCCAGGGTGCCGGTCGCGCCATACAGCATCGAAATGCCGTACAGCAGGAAACCGGAAGCGAGCGCGCCCAGCACGAAGTACTTCATCGCGGCCTCGGTCGAGACGGCGTGGTCGCGGCGCAGGGCCACCAGGGCGTACAGGGACAGGGACATCAGCTCGAGGCCGAGATAAATCACGAGCATGTTGCTGCCCGAGATCATGACCATCTGGCCGACCAGGGAGAACAGGGCCAGCACGTAGTACTCGCCGCCCAGGTGGGTATTGGTCATGGCGCGCTGGTCGACGTACTGGCGGCCGTACACGAGGGTGAAACCGGAGGCCAGGTAGGAGAACAGCTTGAGCAGGTTGCCCATCGGGTCGTTCACGAACATGCCGCCGAAGGCATAGGTCGTGGTGCCGGCGCGCATGTCGGACCAGGTGAAGGCGGCCGCGCCGACCAGGGCCAGCAGCGACAGCAGGTAGGTCAGCGAGCGCTTCGCATCCGGCAGGAACATGTCGATCAAGAGGATCGCCGAGGCGGCGACCGTCAGGAAGATCTCGGCGTAAAGCGGGACGAGGTTATTCATGGAGTACAGGTCCTTAGTGTGGCAGCTTACTGACCGAGACATGCTGCAGCAGGTCGGCCACGGAGGTTTGCATCGTGTCGGTGAACGGCGCCGGGTACAGGCCCATGTACAGGGTCATGGCAGCCAGCAGGCCGAGCATGAGGAATTCGCGGCCGTTCAGGTCGCTCAGTTCCTCGACGTGCGGGTTGGTGATGGCGCCGAACACGACGCGCTTGACCATCCACAGCGAGTAGGCCGCGCCCAGGATCAGGGCGGTGGCGGCCAGGATGCCGGTCACGAAGTTGAACTGCACGGCACCCAGGATGACCATGAATTCGCCGACGAAGCCGGAGGTGGCCGGCAGGCCGCAGTTGGCCATCGAGAACAGCACCACCAGGGCGGCGAAGCGCGGCATCTTGTTGATCACGCCCCCGTAGTCGGCGATCTGGCGCGAGTGCATGCGGTCGTACATGACGCCCACGCACAGGAACAGCGCCGCCGATACGAAGCCGTGCGAGAGCATCTGCGCGAGCCCGCCCTCGATGCCGAGCTGGCTGAACAGGAAGAAACCCAGCGTGACGAATCCCATGTGCGAGATCGACGAATACGCGATCAGCTTCTTCA
>DASRUW010000496.1:0-2501 GCA_035655255.1 Telluria sp.
GCCACCCGCACGATGTCGGGATCGGTGCGGAAATCGTACTTCTTGACCAGCGAGGGGTAGAAGCCGCCGAAAGCCACGTAGCTGGCGCCCATGCCGGCGGCGTCGCGCGCGCGCTGCAGGTCGCCGTAGCAGGAGGCCCCGACGATCTTGCCGGGGCCGAGCGCGCGCCGCGCCTCTTGCACCGTCACGTCGGTGCCGCCGACGTGCACGCCATCCGCGTCGAGCGTCATGGCCAATGCCACATGGTCGTTGATCACCAGGGGGCGCCGGTAGCGGCGGCATAGCGCCAGCAAGGCGGCGCCCTGTTCCAGGCGCTGCTCGCGCGAGGCGGTCTTGTGACGGTACTGGACCAGGGCAGCGCCGGCATGCAGCGCGTCCTCGGTGCAGGCCAGGAGGCGGTCGGTGTCGTCCCAGTCGGGGGTGACGAGATAGAGTCCTTGCATGATGGTCCTCAGGTGCAGATGGAAACGCGGGCCGGAATGCGCTGGCCGTCCGCGATGGCGTAGCTGCCGGCCAGGGCGCGCTGGCACCAGGCCTGGGCGCTTTCGAGCGCGGTGCGCATGTCCTCGCCCAGGGCCAGGCGGGCCGCGATGGCAGCAGCCAGGGTGCAGCCGCTGCCGTGGAAGCTGCCGGGCAAGCGCGGCCAGCTCCATTGCACGTGGCCGTCCACCCAGCGGTTGATCACGGACGGCCCCTCGGCATGCCCGCCGGTGAGCAGCACGTGCGGCACGGCGCGCAGATCCATCGCTTCGTATTCGAGCAGGTTGGGTACCGCCAGCGTGGCCAGCGGCAGCAGCGGCTGGAGGGCCATGACGGCGCTGCCGCGCGCCAGCGGGTCCCCGTGGCCGCTGGCCAGCACGGGATCGAGCACCACCGGCAGTTCCGGCGCCGCTTCGCGCAAGCGGCGGATGACCGCGGCGATGGCCTCGGCGTTGGCGCGGCTGCCGACGATCCCGAGCTTCACGGCGCGGATGTCGAAGGCGCGCGCCAATACTTCGGCCTGGCGCGCCAGCAGGGCGGAATCGACCGGCTGCACCTCGTGCACGCGGTTGTTATCCTGCACCGTCAAGGCGGTGACGACCGGCAGGGCATGGGCGCCCTGCGCGGCCACCGCCTCGATGTCCGCGCTGATGCCGGCCCCGCCCGATGGATCGAGACCGGCGAACACCAGCACGCAGGGGCGCGTCACGTGATCATCCCTTCGCGCGGCGAGGACGGGCTGGCGCCGTGGCGGCGCGGCATGCGGCCGGCGAGATAGGCATCGCGGCCCGCCTCGACGGCCAGGCGCATTGCGCGCGCCATGCGCACCGGCTCGCGCGCGGCGGCGATGGCGGTGTTCATCAGCACGCCGTCGCAGCCCAGCTCCATCGCGATGGCGGCGTCCGAGGCCGTTCCCACGCCCGCGTCCACGATCACCGGCACCTTGGCCTGCTCGATGATCAGGGAGATGTTCCACGGGTTGAGGATGCCCATGCCGGAGCCGATCAGGGACGCCAGCGGCATGATCGCCACGCAGCCGATCTCCTCCAGGATACGGGCCTGCACCGGGTCGTCGCTGCAGTAGACCATGACGTCGAAGCCGTCGCGCACCAGCTGCTCGGCGGCCTTGATCGTCTCGGGCATGTGCGGGAACAGGGTCTTCTCGTCGCCCAGCACTTCAAGCTTCACGAGCTTGTGCCCGCCCAGCAGCTCGCGCGCCATCTGCAGCGTGTAGACGGCGTCCTTGGCGCTGTAGCAGCCGGCCGTGTTGGGCAGGATGGTGTACTGCGCCATGGGCAGCACGTCGAGCAGGTTGGGCTGGCCCGGGTGCTGGCCCAGGTTCACGCGGCGGATCGCCACGGTGACGATCTGCGCGCCGGAGGCTTCGACCGCGGCGCGGGTCTGTTCGAGGTCGGCGTACTTGCCGGTGCCGACCAGCAGGCGCGAATCGTAGGCGCGGCCGGCGATGTGGAGTTGTTCTGTCGTGTTCATGGGATTGGATTGATTCATGGATAAGTTCAGCCGCCGCCGATGGCGCGCACGATGTCCACCTGGTCCTGCGCGGCCAGGGCATGCCCGGACCAGCGCGCGCGCGGCACCACGCTGCGGTTCACCGCCAGCGCGATGGCCTGGCCGCGCAGGCCAAGCTCCTCCACCAGCGCGTCCAGCGTGTGCGCGGGCGGCACCTGGCGCGGCTCGCCATTGAGGACGATGTCGATCATGTGCCCACCTTGATCGGCACCACCTTGGCGTCGGCGCGCACGTCCTGCGTGATCTTCATCGAGCAGAAGTGCGGGCCGCACATGGAGCAGAACTGGGCAACCTTGGCCGAATCCTTGGGCAGGGTCTCGTCGTGGAAGGCGCGCGCGCGGTCCGGGTCCAGGCCGAGGTTGAACTGGTCTTCCCAGCGGAACTCGAAGCGCGCCTTGGACAGCGCGTTGTCGCGCACCTGCGCGCCGGGGTGCCCCTTGGCGAGATCGGCGGCGTGAGCCGCGATCTTGTAGGCCATGATGCCGTCCTTC
>DASRUW010000497.1:0-2586 GCA_035655255.1 Telluria sp.
GGTGCACATCGACACCGGCCACAACTTCGCCGAGGTGATCGCCTTCCGCGACCAGCGCGTGGCGGAGCTGGGCGAACGCCTGATCGTGGGCTCGGTCGAGGATTCGATCAAGCGCGGCACCGTGCGGCTGCGTAATCCGCAGACCGATTCGCGCAACGCCGCCCAGGCCGTGACCCTGCTCGAGACCATCGCGGAACACCAGTTCGACGCCTGCATCGGCGGCGCCCGCCGCGACGAGGAAAAGGCGCGCGCCAAGGAACGCATCTTCTCCTTCCGCGACGAATTCGGCCAGTGGGACCCGAAGGCCCAGCGTCCGGAACTCTGGGACCTGTACAACACGCGCGTGCATCCCGGCGAGAACATGCGGGTGTTCCCGATCTCGAACTGGACGGAACTGGACGTGTGGCAGTACATCGCCCGCGAGAACCTGGCCCTGCCCTCGATCTACTTCGCCCACGAGCGCGAGGTCATTCCGCGCAACGGCCTGCTGGTGCCGCTCACCGACCTGACCCCGCCGCGCGAGGGCGAGACGGTGGAAAAGCAGGTGGTGCGCTTCCGCACGGTGGGCGACATCTCCTGCACCTGCCCGGTGGCCTCGGACGCGTCCACGGTCGACGCCATCATCGCCGAGACGGCCGTGACCCAGGTGACGGAGCGCGGCGCGACCCGGATGGACGACCAGACCTCCGAAGCCTCGATGGAAAAACGCAAGAAGCAAGGGTATTTCTGATGAACGCCATGAACGACAACCTGAAAGCACAACACGGCCTGCTGCGCTTCATCACCGCCGGTTCGGTCGATGACGGCAAGAGCACGCTGATCGGCCGCCTGCTGTTCGACAGCAAGGGCATCTTCGCCGACCAGCTGGCCGCCGTGTCGCGCGCCAAGAACAAGCGCACCGTGGGCGATACCATCGACCTGTCCCTGCTGACCGACGGCCTGGAAGCGGAGCGCGAGCAAGGCATCACCATCGACGTGGCCTACCGCTACTTCGCCACTCCGCGCCGCAAGTTCATCATCGCCGACACCCCGGGCCACGAGCAGTACACCCGCAACATGGTGACCGGCGCCTCCACCGCGGACGCCGTCATCATCCTGGTCGACGTGTCCAAGGTGAAGCTGCGCGAGGACGGCGGCGTGGACCTCCTGATCCAGACCAAGCGCCATTCGACCATCGCCCACCTGCTGCAGATCGAGCACGTGATCGTGGCCGTCAACAAGATGGACCTGGTGAACTACGACCGCGACGTGTACGAGCGCATCGTGCGCGCCTACACCGAGTTCGCCAACACGCTCGGCATCCGCGACATCGCCGCGATCCCGATGTCGGCCCTGGTGGGCGACAACGTGGTCGAGCGCGGCGAGAGCATGGACTGGTACGACGGCCCGACCCTGATCGAGCTGCTCGAATCCCTGTCCGTCTACGACGAGTCGCACAGCGCCCCGTTCCGCTTCCCGGTGCAGCTGGTGGCGCGCCACAACGGGCACGAGGCCAACGACTTCCGCGGCTACATGGGCCGCATCGAGGCCGGCCAGGTCAGCGTGGGCGACCGGCTGGTGGTGCAACCGTCCGGCCAGCAGGCCACCGTGAAGGAGATCCTGACCTTCGACGGCCCGCTGCAGACGGCGCGCGTGGGCCAGTCCGTGACCCTGCTGCTGAACGAATACCTGGACATCTCGCGCGGCGACGTGCTGGCCGCCGCCGACGCGCCGGCCGCCCTGCTCAAGCAAGTGGAGGCGGACGTGTGCTGGCTGTCCGAGGAGCCGCTCGACCTGCGCCGCAAGTACTGGATCAAGCACGGCACCAAGCAGACCTCGGCCAAGGTCAAGGCCATCGAGTCGCTCCTGGACGTCAATACCCAGGAGCGCCGCGCGGCCGAAGGTCTCAAGCTGAACGACATCGCGCGCGTGTCGATCGCCGTGCAGCAGCCGCTGGCGGCCGACGCCTATGCCGACATCCGCGCCACCGGTGCGTTTATACTGATCGACGAAGTCACTCACCAGACCGTCGCCGCAGGCATGATCCGCCTCGGCGGGGAAAGCGCATAACACACGAAAGGAAGCGATGGCGGTACTCGGCAAGGTCTACCTGGTCGGCGCGGGACCGGGAGCACAGGACCTGATTACCGTCCGCGGCGCGCGGCTCCTGTCCCAGGCCGACGTCGTGCTGTACGACGCGCTGGTCATCCCGGAGATGCTGGAGCTGTGCGCCAAGGCCGAGCTGATCCCGGTCGGCAAGCGCAGCGGCCAGCGCTCCACCGCGCAGCAGGACATCAACGCGCGCCTGGTCGACTGCGCCCGGCGTCACCGCACGGTGGTGCGCCTCAAGGGCGGCGACCCGATGATGTTCGGCCGCGCCGACGAGGAACTGCGCGCCTGCGAGCAGGCCGGCATCGAGGTCGAAGTCGTCCCCGGCATCACGACCGCGCTGGCGGCCGCCGCGTCCACCCTGCAGCCGCTCACCAAGCGCGGCGTGGCCCGCAGCGTATCCTTCTTCACCTCGTCCACCGCGCCGGGTCATCCGGACGAGCCGGCCCTGCCCCAGACCGACACCCTGATCCAGTATATGGGCGGGCGCGAAGCCAT
>DASRUW010000498.1:0-4711 GCA_035655255.1 Telluria sp.
GGAATGCATGCACGCCTTGTTCCCGTTCGCCGCCAACGGCCGCTCGATGACGCTGGAATCGAAAGACGGCTTCGTGCGCGTGGTCGCGCGCCGCGACAACCACCAGATCGTCGGCTGGCAGGCCGTCGGCAAGGGCGTCTCGGAACTGGCGGCTGCCTTCGGCCAGTCGCTGGAGATGGGCGCGCGGCTGGAAGACGTGGCGGGCACCATCCACGCTCACCCGACCCTCGGCGAAGCGATCCAGGAAGCCGCCCTGCGCGCCCTCGGCCACGCTCTCCACGTCTGACCCTCAGGGGTTATTCGCCGAAGACGTCCTTGAACAGGCCGCGCAGCCACTGGTTGCCGGGGTCCTGGTCGAAGCGGCGGTGCCAGAAGACGCTCGTTTGCAGCGTCGGCAGCTTGACCGGCGGGGTGATCCACTTCAGACCGAACGGCGCCGCGGCCCGTTCGGCCAGCTTCTGCGGCACCGTCACCACCAGGTCGCTCCCGCTCACGATGTAGGGCACGGCCGTGAAATGCGGGACGCGAAAGCGCGTCGTGCCGCCCACTCCTGCTTTTTCCAGCAGCACGTTGATCCGGTCGTAGGGCCGCTCGGGCGTGTCGACGATCAGGTGGCGCGCGGCGGTGAAGCGCTTCAGGTCCACCTTGCCGTGTCCCAGCGGATGCCCACGCCGGAACATGCTCACGAAGGGCTGGCTGAACAGCCGCTGGTGGTACAACGCTTCCGACACCTCGTCGAAGGCGCCGATCGCCAGGTCCACCCGCCCCGTCTCCAATTCCTCCTTCAGATCGACGCTCCCGGCGCGCACGCTCGACACCTGCACCTGCGGCGCGACCTGCTGCATCTTCTCGACCAGCGTGGGCATGAAGTAGACCTCGCCCACGTCCGTCATCGCCACCGTGAAACGGCGCGTGCTGGTGGCCGGGTCGAAACGGCTGCGCTGATTCAGCGCCAGCGCCACCTGGGCCAGGGCCGCACCGATCGGCTCGGCCAGCTGCTCGGCCATCGGGGTGGGCTGCATGCCCTGGCCGGTCCGCACGAACAGCTCGTCGTCGAAGCTGCGCCGCAGCCGCGCCAGCGCGTTGCTGACCGCGGACTGGGTCAGCCCCAGCTTGCGCGCGGCGGACGAGATCTGGCGTTCGCGGTACACCGCCTGGAAGACGGACAGCAGGTTGAGGTCCATGGGCATCTCAGACTATTAATAGTATCAATAGTCTACATTTTTCTATTGATTTCGTAAAAGTTCTACACTACCGGCATTCCTTCGAGGAGAACCAACGTGCAGACGACCTATCTCTCCGGCTTCGGCAACGAATTCGCCACCGAGGCCCTGCCGGGCGCCC
Source organism: Telluria sp. (assembly GCA_035655255.1). GTDB lineage: Bacteria > Pseudomonadota > Gammaproteobacteria > Burkholderiales > Burkholderiaceae_D > Telluria. Next base: position 1,345 of record DASRUW010000498.1, read on the forward strand.
TGCCCGCGCACCGCAATTCGCCGCAGCGCGTGGCCTACGGCCTGTATGCCGAGCAGATTTCCGGCACCGCCTTCACCGCCCCGCGCAGCCACAACCGCCGCTCCTGGCTGTACCGCATCCGTCCCGGCGCCATGCACAGCCCCTTCGAGCCGATGGACAACGGGAAGATCGTCAGCGACTTCGCCCGCGTGCCCGCCCCGCCCAACCAGCTGCGCTGGGACCCGCTGCCCATGCCCGCGGAACCGACGGACTTCGTCGACGGCTGGGTCACGATGGCCGGCAACGGCTCGCCCGACGCGATGAGCGGCTGCGCCATCCACCTGTACGCGGCCAACCGTTCCATGACGGAGCGCTTCTTCTACAACGCCGACGGCGAACTGCTAATCGTGCCGCAGCAGGGCCGCCTGGCGATCGCCACCGAAATGGGCCTGGTCGAGATCGAGCCGCAGGAGATCGCCGTGATCCCGCGCGGCGTGCGCTTCCAGGTCGCCCTGCCGGACGGCGCGGCGCGCGGCTACATCTGCGAGAACTACGGTGCCCTGCTGCGCCTGCCCGACCTGGGCGTGATCGGCTCGAACGGCCTGGCCAATCCGCGCGACTTCCTCACGCCAGCCGCCCGCTACGAGGACCGCGAGGGCGACTTCGAACTGGTCGCCAAGTTCTCCGGCAACCTGTGGCGCGCCCAGATCGGCCACTCGCCGCTGGACGTGGTGGCCTGGCACGGCAACTACGCGCCCTACAAGTACGACCTGCGCCACTTCAACACCATCGGCTCGATCAGCTACGACCATCCGGACCCGTCGATCTTCCTGGTGCTGCAGGCGCCGTCCGACACGCCGGGCGTGGACACCATCGACTTCGTGATCTTCCCGCCGCGCTGGCTGGCGGGCGAGGACACCTTCCGTCCGCCCTGGTTCCACCGCAACGTGGCCAGCGAATTCATGGGCCTGATCCACGGCGCCTACGACGCCAAGGCCGAGGGCTTCGTGCCCGGCGGCGCCAGCCTGCACAACTGCATGAGCGGCCACGGTCCGGATGCGGAGACCTTCGAGAAAGCCAGCGCTTCCGACACGAGCCGTCCGCACAAGGTGGCCGACACCATGGCCTTCATGTTCGAGACCCGCACCGTGATCCGCCCGACCGAACACGCGCTGCAATCGCCGCAGCTGCAGCGCGGCTACAGCGCGTGCTGGTCCGGCCTGCGCAAGAACTTCCGCCTGGAGCCCTGATGTCCATCGCCCTGAACGAGACCCATGACCCGGCCCTCACCAGCTGGGTCGCATCCGCCAACGCGCCCGACCACGACTTCCCCATCCAGAACCTGCCGTTCGCGGTATTCCGCCGCGCGGGCACGGAGGAGGACTTCCGCGCCGGCGTGGCCATCGGCGACCAGGTATTCGATCTGGGAACGGCCGCGTGTGCCGGCGTGTTCGCGAACCACGATGCCGCCACCCAGGCCGCCGCGGCGGCCAGCCGGCACGGCGCCTTGAACGCGCTGATGGCGCTCGGCCCAGTCGCCTGGTCCGCCCTGCGCCTGGCCCTGTCGCGCCTGCTGCGCCATGGCGCCCACGAGCACGCGGCGCTGGAGCGCTTCCTGGTGCCGCAGTCGGCGGCCGAATTCGCGCTGCCGGCCCACATCGGCGACTACACGGACTTCTACACGTCCATCCATCACGCGACGGCGGTCGGCCGCCTGTTCCGCCCGGACGAGCCGCTCCTGCCGAACTACAAATGGGTGCCGATCGGTTACCACGGACGCTCTTCGTCCATCGGCATCTCCGGCCAGACCTTCCCCCGCCCCCAGGGGCAGACGCGCCCGCCCGGCGCCGCCGAACCGTCGTTCGGCCCGGCGCGCCGCCTGGACTACGAACTCGAGATGGGCCTTTTCATCGGGCCGGGCAACGACCAGGGCAGCACGATTCCGGTAACCGAGGCCGAGCGCCACGTGTTCGGCCTGTGCCTGCTCAACGACTGGTCCGCGCGCGACCTGCAGGCATGGGAGTACCAGCCCCTCGGCCCCTTCCTGGCCAAGAACTTCGCCACCACGATCTCGCCGTGGGTCGTGACGCTCGAGGCGCTCGCGCCTTACCGCGCCGCCTGGACGCGGCCGGCGGGCGATCCCGCACCGCTGCCTTACCTGGACTCGCCCACGCTGCGCAGCGCGGGCGCGCTCGACATCAACCTCGAAGTGCGGCTCGAGACCGCGGCCATGCGCGCGGCGGGCCAGGCTCCGGAACGCCTGTCGGTGTCGAACTTCCGCCATTCATACTGGACCATTGCGCAGCTGGTGGCGCACCACACGGTCAACGGCTGCAACCTGCGCCCGGGAGACCTGCTGGGCAGCGGAACGCAATCCGGACCGCAGCCGGACGAGGCCGGCTCGCTGCTGGAGCTGACCGTCGGCGGCAAGCAGCGACTGACCCTGTCCAACGGCGAACAGCGCACCTTCCTCGAAGATGGCGATGCGGTCATCCTGCGCGGCTGGTGCGGCGGCAGTGGCAAGTCGCGCATCGGCTTTGGGGTTTGCTACGGGGCAATCCGAAGCACGTGACTAGATGGTCGAATTTGATGACAATCAATGTTTGACCGCCTGAACCGCGTAGGCTTCTAAATATGGATCAACAATTCCGATCCGCCGCGTGGTCCGCATGTTCAGCAAACATCTCCTAAGCGTCAGACAAGTCCTGTTCGTCATCGTACTGGCGCTGGTGCTCCCCGCGCTCCTCGGAGCGGTCGTGTTCGCAGTCCGCAGCTATCAGGAGCGGCTGGCGAACACGAAGTCGATTACGCTGCAGACCGCGCGCGCGCTCACGGCCACAGTGGACGGCGAGCTGTCCTCGATGCTGCACACGGTGCACACCATGGCCAGCTCGCCGGACTTGCAGCAGGCGGACTTCGCAGACTTCTACCGGCACGCGACGCTTGTCGCCCAAGACGTCGGCGCCCTGAACTTCGTCCTGTCGGACCTCCATGGCCAACAGATATTGAATACCCTGCGTCCGCTCGGCACGCCGCTGCCGGTGCACGGGAACCGCCCGTCTTTCGAACAAATGATCAAGACCGGCAAACCCATCATCTCGGATCTGTTCATCGGCGCAGTCACGCGCAAGCCGGTCCTCACGGTCGGCGTCCCCATCGAGCGCAACGGGAAAATCGCTTACACCCTCGACCTGGGTTATCTGCCCGACCGCTTTCAGCAATTGCTGGTCCAGCGCCAACTCCCCGCCGATTGGATCGTCGTCATCATCGATGCCTCGGGCACCGTGGTTGCCCGCACGCACGCACCGGAGAAGTTCGTGGGCGGCAAGGCGGCCGCCAGCCTCCTCGCACAAATGGCACGGGCGCCGGAGGGCAGCGAACTGGTCCA
>DASRUW010000499.1:0-2087 GCA_035655255.1 Telluria sp.
CACCGCTCGGATCGATGCGGTTCGACGCGAGCAGGAGGCGCGCGTTCTCGATGCCGCCGCAGGCCAGCACGTAGGCGCGCGCCGCGACGGTGAAGCGCCGTCCGTTGAGCGTCGCGCCCTGGACCTCGCGGATCCCTTGCACCGGCAGCCCGGTATCGAGGTTGACCGCGTTCGCATGCAGCATCACCCGCACGTGGCGCGCCCGCTCCAGGTCGTGCCGGTACAGCTTCCCGAAGCGCACCGGCGGCGAAAACTGCGACACCGTGTCGCGCACGCGGCCGGACACGAGCGGCAGGCGGCGCACGTCGCGCCGGCCGACCGCGCGCTCCCACCAGGCCGGGTCGAAGTTCTGCGGCCCCAGGCGCAGCACGGAGTGGGTGCGCAGGTACCACGGCGCCATCTCCTCCGCGTCCAGCGGCCAGCCGCTGTGCGGCAGCCAGCTGCGGCGCGTGAAGTCCCAGGGGTCGAGCGGGCGGCACCAGCCGCCCCAGCAATTGCTGCTGCCGCCCAGGTAGCGGCTGCGGCAGCCGTCCGCGAAGTCGTAGGGCAGGCCGACGTCGCTGCCGCGGTACAGGTCGCGGGTGCCGTCGTCCGGTCCCAGCCCGCCGGATTCGAGCAGCACGGTGTCGATCCCCATGCGTTCCATTTCGAGGGCGAGCGTGATGCCGGCCGGACCGGCGCCGACGATGCACAGGGTGGCATGAATGCGGCTGGCCGAATCGATGCTGCGGGTATCGATGAACATGTTGGTCCTTGGAGTATGGTCAGGTGGGTTGACGTGCGCCGCGCAGGCGCAGCAGGCGCTCGCGCGCGGTGCGCAGCGCGCGCGCCATGGCGGCGTCCTTTCGGTCCTGCTCCTTCAGCCAGGCGAGCAGGCGCCGCCGCGCCGAGTGGCGCCAGGCGGCGAAGGCGAGCGGCGCCTCCGCCAGCTGCGCCATGCGCGAGCGGTAGACCAGCAGCCGGTACAAGGCGCGCGGCGCGCCGAGGAAGCTGCGCTTGTAGTCGTACAGGCCCCACAGGAAGTGGAATTCGGCGCAGCCGTCCGCGATGGACTCGCAGATCGCCCGATAGCAGCACAGGATGCCCAGGCCGTAGGCGTTGTAGGCCGGGTCGTGGGCCAGCACCATCAGGAAGAAGTTGCGGCCGACGGTGGCGCCGAGCGCGCCGGCCGCCACCTTGCCGTCGACCTCGATCCAGACCATCATCCCGCGTTCGCGCACCAGGCGCAGGATGCGCGCGGTCTCCTCGGCGTCGATGCCGGACTGCTTGTGCTTGAACTCCATGCGCGCATGGTTCAGCGCGATCACAGCCTTGGCCTGCTCCGGATCGATGTCCGCGCAGCGGCGCACGCAGATGCGAAAGCCGGCCAGTTCGGTGCGCCCCCACCGCTCCTGGCGCTGCAAGTTGCGCCGCGTGTTCTTCGACAGGCTCGCGAAGTAGGCTTCGGCGCTGGCGGGCAGGGTGATGATGGTGTCTTCGAGATAGTCGTAGTACTGGCTCGCCGCGGCCTGCCGCTGGGGCGGCGTGTGCACGGCGCGCCAGGCCACCACCCGCACCTGGGGGAAATGGGCGAAGACGTAGGCGTCGAAGGCCGCCACTTCGTCCGTGCCGATGGCGATCACTTCGTTGCACACTTCGGCGCGGTGTCCGCGCAGGCGGAACATGAGCAGGGTGCACAGTTGGCCGCCTGTGCGCACGGAATACGTGTGCAGCCCGCTCAGCCCGAAGCCGATTTCGAACTGGGTCAGGCAGGCATACAGGTTGCCGTACAGGGCTTCGAGCGCCGCCGGCGCCCAGCTGGGGATGCCGGGCTCGCAGCGCGTCTCGGCGGCGGCTTCGTTGGGAGAGAATTGGCGCGGTAAGGCGTGGTTCATCGTTCCTCCGGTCAGGCGCGGTGCGGCAGCAGCATGCTGCCACGGGGCGCGAGGACAGCGTTCGCACCGTTCGCGGCGCGCATGTCGTTGAACAGAACGCCCTGGGGCGCAACCCCCGCGCGATTCAGGCGCTGGATGGCGTCGTTCAGGTCGTCGTCCGTGGTGAGGCGGGCCCGCGCCACCACGAATACCGAGCCGGCGTGGCGCGCCACC
>DASRUW010000500.1:0-6806 GCA_035655255.1 Telluria sp.
GTGGACCGCGCGGGGCGCTTGTGGGTGGGCACCGACGGCGGCCTCGATCTGTATGAACCGCAGACCCAGACTTTCCGCCACTTCGTTCCGACCGAAGCGGTCAAGCGCGGCAACGGCAACCGGCATATCCACGCGATCCTCGAGGATGCCAACGGCGGCCTCTGGCTGGCGACCTGGGACGGCCTGCAGCACTTCGATCCGGCCACCGGCAAATTCCAGTTCTGGCACCACGTGGCGAACGATCCAAATTCCCTGGCCAGCGACCAGGTCAACACGTTGGCCCTGGACCCGGTCGGGCGGCTGTGGATCGGCACCGCCGCGGGGCTGGACAGCCTGGCGGCGGGCGCCCACCGTTTCGAGCACTATTCGAACACCGCCAGCGACCAGAACTTCGCCCTGATCGAAGGCCTGACGGTGGACCGCGACGGTCTGCTGTGGGTGTCGTCGCGCGCCGGCCTCGAAACGCGCAAGCTGATCGATCCGCACGCCCCGCCGCGCCGCTTCGGGCCGAAGGAGGGCATGAAGCCGGGTTACATGACGGTGCTGTACACGGACGTGGAAGGGGCGATCTGGGCCGGGTCCTTCGCCGATGGCCTGTACCGCTGGCAGCCCGAGCTCGAACGGTTCTCGCATTACGAACACCTACCCAACGATAACCACAGCATCGCGGACAACCAGGTTTCGGCCCTGTTCCGCGACCGGGTCGGCACCTTCTGGGTCGGCACCTGGTACGCGGGCGTGAGCCGCGTCGACCTCGCCAGCGGCGGCTTCGCGCGCCTGGTGCGGCGCTCCGACGTCGGCAATTCCCTGTCCGACAACAAGGTGCGCAGCCTGACCGACGACGGCAAGGACAGGATGTGGGTCGCCACCAATGGCGGCCTCGATCTGCTCGATCCGACCACCGGCGAGGTCAGCCGGGTGCCGCCGGATCCGGCCGTGCCGGCCCGGCGCACCGATGCGGTGGTGGGCGCGGTGGTGCGCGACAAGCGCGGCCGGGTCTGGATGGGCACCCATTTCGGCGTCAGTTCCTGGGATCCGGCCACCGGCAAGCATTTCAGCCACTCGTTCGGTCCGGGCGATGCGGACCGCGACAACGTGCGCTACCTGCACCTGGCCCGGGACGGCGTGCTGTGGGTCGCGACGCGCGGCGGCCTGCACAGCATCGACACCGAGACCCACGCCGTGCGCAGCTATCGCCACGATCCGGCCGATGCCGCCAGCCTGTCCGACAACGTGGTACGCCCGATCCTGGAGGACAGCCAGGGACGCCTCTGGATCGGCACCTTCAACGGCCTCGATCTGCTGGACCGCAAGAGCGGCAAGTTCACCCACTTCCATCACGATGCCGCCAATCCGGCCAGCCTGTCGAACGATGAGGTGCACTACCTGATGGAAGACCGTCACGGCACGCTCTGGGCCGGCACCGCCGATGGCCTGAACCGGATGATGCCGACCGCCGACGGAAAGATCGGCTTCCGCCGTTACTCGATCAAGGACGGGCTGGCCGACGCCGCCATCGCCGCCATCGTCGAGGACCTCGACGGGAACATCTGGGTCAGCACCAACAGCGGCATCTCCCGCCTGGAGACGGCCACGGGTCGCTGGCGCAACTATAGCGCCGGCGACGGCATGATCGAGGGCGCCTATTTCGACGGTTCGGCCGCGCGCGCGGCGGACGGCACCCTTTACTTCGGCGGCTTCAACGGCATCACCGCCTTCCAGCCGCGCACCATCAGCGATAACCTGATCGCGCCGCGCGCCGTCATCACCGACTTCCAGATTTTCAATCGGCCCTTGAGCCAGGTGCGCCCAGGCCTGCTGAAGGGGCCGATCGAAACGACCAGCGACATCACGCTCGAATCGGGAGACTCGGTGTTCTCGCTGGAGTTCTCGGCGCTGCACTACGCCGCGCCGGCGCGCAACCGCTTCGCCTACCAGCTCGAAGGTTTCGACGAGAACTGGGTCTACACGGACGCCAACCGGCGCTTCGCGACCTATACCAACCTCGATCCCGGCACCTACGTCTTCCACGTCAAGGCCGCCAACAAGGACGGCGTATGGAGTGCTTCCAGCGCCAACCTGCGCATCACCATCCTGCCGCCGGTGTGGAAGACCCCATGGTTCCGGGCGCTGGCCTCGCTGCTGCTGGCGAGCGCCGTCTACGGCGCCTACCGCGCCCGCATGAGCGGCCTGCGGCGCCAGAAAGACCTGCTGGCGCAGCAGGTGCGCGCGCGCACCGAGGAGATCGAGCAGCAGAACCGCCAGCTGGAACGCCAGACCGCGGAACTGCGCGAGCGCCGCATCGAGGCCGAACTGCAGCGCGCGGAAGCCGAGCAGCGCCGCCTCGACACCGAGCGCCAGAAGGAGGCGCTGGAACAGGCCCAGCGCAACATTTCGACCTTGTCGGCCATCGGGCGCGAGCTCAATGCCTCGCTCGACCTGGACACCATCATGGCGACCGTGTACCGCAACGTGCACGAGTTGATGGACGCGGGGGCGTTCGGCATCGGCTTCTACGACGAGGCCCGCAACCACATCGACTTCCCGTTCACGATCGACCAGGGCGTGCGCATCGAGCCCTACGCGCGCGACTGCGCCGACCCGAACCAGCTGGCCGTGTGCTGCCTGCTGCAGCGGCGCGAGATCTTCATCAACGACTACGAGCACGAGGCGGGGCGCTACGTCCTGCGCCCGGACCTGGCGGAGCAGTCGCCCGCCAAGCGCGTGGACGGCCAGCCGACCGCCACGATGCGCTCCATGCTCTACCTGCCGCTCATCGCCAAGGACAAGGTGATGGGCGTGATCTCGGTGCAGAGCGAGCACCCGAACGCCTACCGGCGCGTGCACCTGGACATGCTGCGCACCCTGGCCGCGCACGCCGCCATCGCGCTCGACAACGCGCGTGCCTACCGCCAGTTGGAAGAGACCCAGGCGCGCCTGCTGGAGCAGGAACGCAAGGTGCGCCTGCATACCGAGGAGCTGGCGCTGGCCAACCAGGCCTTGCAGGAGAACGAGGAGCGCCTGCGCCTGGCCAAGCAGCGCGCCGAGGACGCGACGCGCCAGAAGTCCGAGTTCCTGGCCAACATGAGCCACGAGATGCGCACGCCGCTGGCCGGCGTGATCGGCATGCTCGGCTTCACCCTGCGCGATCCGCTGATCCAGGAAACGACGCGCGAACAGTTGTCGCGGGCGCAGTCCAACGCCCAGGCCCTGCTGGCCATCATCAACGACCTGCTGGACTTCTCGAAGATCGAGGCGGGCAAGCTCTCCATCGAGAACATCGACTTCGACCTGATGACGACCATCGGCAACGTGGCCAGCCTGTTCGACGAGCAGGCCGCCGCGCACAGCGTCGGCTTCGACATCGAACTGGGCACCGACCTGCCGCGCTTCGTCGTCGGCGACCCGACCCGCCTGCGCCAGGTGCTGGTCAACCTGGTCGGCAACGCCTTCAAGTTCACCCGCGAGGGCGCGGTCAAGCTGTGTGTGGAGCGTCTGCCGGGCGGCGGCAAGGTCAGCATGATCCGCTTCTCGGTGCACGATACCGGCATCGGCATTCCGCCCGATGCGCTGCCGCGCCTGTTCCAGAAGTTCGAGCAGGCCGACAGCACGACCACCCGCCGCTACGGCGGCACCGGGCTGGGCCTGGCGATCTGCCGCCAGCTGGTGGAGCTGATGGGCGGCGCGATCGGTGTCGAAAGCACGCTGGGGCAGGGCAGCATCTTCACCTTCACCTTGCCGCTGGCCGACGGCGTGGAGCCCTCGCGCGTGCAGCAGGTGCCGCGCCAGCCGCACACCCACCGCCTGCGCGTGCTGTGCGCCGAGGACTTCCCGACCAACCAGATCATCATCCGCATGCTGCTGGAGGAGCTGGGGCACTGGGTCGACATCGTGGAGAACGGCGAGCAGGCCGTCGCCGCCTGCGCCCAGCACCGCTACGACCTGGTGCTGATGGACGGGCGCATGCCGGAAATGGACGGCGCCACCGCCACGCGCCTGATCCGGGCCGGGGGAACCGACCGCTGGCCGGTGCGCGACCAGGAACTGATGATCGTGGCACTCACCGCCAACGCCAGCGACGAGGACCGCCACCGCTACCTGGGCGCCGGCATGGACGAGTTCCTGACCAAGCCGATCGACGAGGACGCGCTACACCGCTGCCTGTCGCGCGCCATCGAACGCCAGCTCCAGCGCGGCATCGCGCTGCCCCTGATGGCCGATCCGCCGGCCGACCGCACGCCCACCACTCTGGAACTGGACGCCATGTTCGGCGTCACCACCGTCGACAGCGTGGAAGCGCCGCGCGCCGCTCCGCCCAACCGCCGCGCCGAACTGCAGGCGCGCATGCGCACCGCCTTCGCCAACGACGTGCCGGGTCGGCGCGCCGCGCTGGAAGCGGCGGTCGACGCCGAGGACCACGAGACGGCCGGGCGCCTCCTGCACGGAATGAAGGGCAGCGCCGCCTATCTGGAAGAGGAGGAGCTGCATGCCTTGTGCGCCCGGCTCGAGCAGGCGGCCCACGAGCACGACTGGAACGCCATCCTGAACGAATTGCCGCGCCTGCGGGAACTGCTGCGCGCATTCGAAACTTCGGCCGCGTAACGGTGTTCCGGTAAGATGGCGTTTTCGACAATGGAAGGCCGCCGGTGAAGATTCCTGTCCTGATCGTGGATGACGACGTGGTCTCGCGCATGGTGCTGATGCATCTGGTCGATTCCTGCGCCGAGGCCGAGATCACCGAGGCCGAGGATGGCCTGGATGCGTGGAACCGCTTGCAGGCCGGTCTGCGCCCGGCCATCGTTTTCTGCGACCTGCGCATGCCGCGCTTGTCCGGCATGGACTTGCTGCGCCGCGTGCGGGGCGAGCCGGGGCTGTCCGACATCCCGTTCGTGCTGGTCACGTCCGCCACCGACCACGACACGGTGGAACAGGCGCGCGACTTCGGTGTTTCCGGCTACCTGGTCAAGCCGTTCCAGCCGGGTGACGTGACCGCCCAGATGGCGCTCGCCCTTGGCCAGGAAGACAGCGAACCGCCGATGGCGACGATGCAGCGCCTGGGCATCAGCCGCGAGCGGCTGCTGGTCTATGTGGGAGGACTGCAAAGCCAGCTGCAGGCGGCGGGCGGCGAATTCGAGGCCCTGTTCGCTCGCGCCGACCAGGCCGGGGTGGTGACGCGCCTGGAGAAGCTCGAGCAGGGCTGCGCCACGCTCGGCCTGCATGGCGCGGTGCGGGCGCTGGCCCAGGCCCGCAGCGGCGCCTGCGACGCGCCCGCCATCCGCGCCGCCCTCGACATCACCCAGCGCGCGGTTAGCCAGCGCGCCGAGGACATCCGCCGCATCTGCTGAGGGGCTGGGGCCGCGCGCCCCGGTCTGCCCAGGGTTTCAACTTGCCCCCAAATTAGTTTAGGGTTAAAGTATTTGTCGGGATAACCATTCCGATGAATCGGGGCGACCATGACACGACTATCCGCTGCAGATTTGAGTCCCTCCGCCCACCAGGATACGTTCGCGCGGGACCATCTCCCGCCGTTCGACCAGTGGCCCGAGTTCCTGTTCGACCTGCCCGAGCTGCAGTACCCGGCGCGCCTGAACTGCGCCGCCGAACTGCTGGACCGGGCCCTTGCCGCCGGCTGGGGCGAGCGCACCGCCGTCGTCGGCGAAGGCGTGCGCTGGACCTATGCGGACCTGGCGCGCCAGGTGGACCGCATCGCCCATGTGCTGCACGAGGACATGGGCCTCGTCTCCGGCAACCGCGTGCTGGTGCGCGGCGCGAACACTCCGATGATGGCCGCCGCCATCCTGGCCGTGTTCAAGGCAGGCCTGGTGGCCGTGCCCACCATGCCGCTCCTGCGCGCCCGCGAGCTGGGCGTCATCATCGACAAGGCCAAGGTCAACGCCGTACTCTGTTCGGCCCCGCTGCGCGCCGAACTGGATCTGCTCGAAGGCGCGCCCCCGGCCCTGTTCTTCCAGGCCCCGGACGATCCGGCTTCGCTGGAGACGCGCGCAGCCCGCTACGACGCCCCGTTCCGGGCCGTCGACACCGCCGCCGACGACGTCTGCCTGATCAGCTTCACCTCCGGCACCACCGGCATACCGAAAGGGACCATGCACTTCCACCGCGACGTGCTGGCCATCTGCGACTGCTTCCCGCGCCACACCCTGCGCTCCGCGCCGGATGACGTCTTCATCGGCACGCCGCCGCTGGCCTTCACCTTCGGCCTGGGCGGACTGCTGCTGTTCCCGCTGCGCGTGGGCGCGGCCGGCGTCCTGCTGGAAAAGCTCACGCCCGAAACGCTGCTGGCCGCGATCGAGAAGTACCGCGCCACGGTCTGTTTCACCGCGCCCACCTTCTACCGCCAGATGACTCCCCTGGTCGCCAAGTTCGACCTGTCTTCGCTCAAGAAGACCGTGTCGGCGGGCGAGGCGCTGCCCCCGGCCACGCGCGAAGCATGGAAGGGCGTCACCGGCATCGAGATGATCGACGGGATCGGCGCGACCGAGATCCTGCACATCTTCATCTCCGCGGCGGGAAGCGAGGTGCGCTCCGGCGCCACCGGCAAGCCGGTGCCGGGCTACCAGGCCTGCCTGCTGGACGGTGAAGGCAAGCCGGTGGGGCCGGGCGTGATCGGCCGCCTTGCCATCAAGGGACCGACCGGCTGCCGCTACCTGGCCGACGAGCGCCAGAAGGACTACGTGCTCAATGGCTGGAACCTGACCGGCGACGCCTACGAGATGGATGCCGATGGCTATTTCTACTACCGCTCGCGCACCGACGACATGATCATCTCGGCCGGCTACAACATCGCC
>DASRUW010000501.1:0-6721 GCA_035655255.1 Telluria sp.
TGGGTCATCACCAGGAAGGCCGCGCCGCTTGGGGCGTCGGCCACGGCGGCTTCGGGGGTGTCGGTGGCTTCGACGGTGACGTTGGTCGGGACGCCGGCAGGGAACAGGTCCTCGCGTTCGTCGACCCAGGTCACCGTGCACGGCAAGGGTCCGAGCGCGCGCACCAGGGCGGCGCCGACGTGGCCGGCGCCGAACAGCACGAGGTGGGCGCGTGGCGGCTCGACCAGGTCGGCCAGCCAGCGGCGGCCATCGGCGCCGGTGAGCAGGCAGGTCATCACGGCGGACGCGGGGACGGCGGGTGCGCCGCCATCCCGCTCCGCTCGCACAGGCCCGGTCATCCTGGCGGAAGCGGGGACCGCTGGTGCGTTGCGTTCCCACTTCGCTCCAAGCGCAGGGGTCCCCGCTTGCGCGGGGATGACGAAGCGGGCGGGCGGGCCGTCGAGGGCGACGAGGCGCCAGCATGCCTGAACAATTTCGCTCGCGTGGCCGGCGTCCGTGCGTTCGAAGGCGAGATGCACGACGCCGCCACAGCACTGGCCCAGCGACGGGCCGAGCGCAAAGCGTTCGAGGTGGCGTTCGCGGCCCCCGGCCAGCATCGCGCGCGCGATCTCGATGGCGCGCAATTCGAGATGGCCGCCGCCGATCGTCCCATGCGCCTGCGCAGGGCCGACCAGCATGCGCGCACCCGGCTCGCGCGGCGCGGAGCCCTCCACCGCCGCCACCGTGACCAGCACCGCCGGTCCGGCGGCCATCGCCGTCAGCCACTCGTTCATGGTGTCACGCTGCCGCTTGCACGGCCGCCAGCGCCTTAAGAATCGCCTCGCTGGTCGCGGGCGCCTGGAGCGGCGGATTCACCTTGTGTCCGCCCGCCGCGGAGATCGCGTCGCGAATCGCGAAGAACACCGAGAACGGCAGCAGCAGCGGGGGCTCGCCCACGGCCTTGGAGCGGTGGATCGAATCGGCCACGTTGCGGTTCTTGAAGAGCTCCACGCGGAAGTCGCGCGGGCAGTCGGACACCGCCGGAATCTTGTAGGTCGACGGCGCGTGCGTCATCAGCTTGCCCTGCCCGTTCCACCAAAGTTCCTCGGTGGTGAGCCAGCCCATGCCCTGGATGAAGGCGCCCTCCACCTGTCCCAGGTCGATGGCGGGATTGAGCGAATTGCCCGCGTCGTACAGGGCGTCCACGCGCAGCAGTTTCCATTCGCCGGTCAGCGTGTCCACCACGACTTCGGAGACGGCCGCGCCGTAGGCGTAGTACTGGAAGGGATTGCCGTTCATGGTCTTCGGGTCCCAGTGCAGGCCCGGGGTGGCATAAAAGCCGTCGGACCATAGCTGGACGCGCGCGAGATAAGCCTTCTGCACCAGGTCCGGGAAGGCGATTTCCTGCCCGTTTACCGTCACCACACCGGCCGCGAAAACGACGGCGGACGGATCGCCGCCCCAGGTCGTGGCCGCGAATGCGGCGAGCCGGTCGCGGATCTTGCGGGCCGCGTCCTGCGCGGCCTTGCCGTTCAGGTCCGCACCGGTGGACGCGGCGGTGGCGGAGGTATTGGCCACCTTGCTGGTATCGGTCGCGCTGATACGGACATGGGACAGGTCGATGCCCAGTTCGTGCGCCACGCACTGCATCACCTTGGTGTGGATACCCTGCCCCATCTCCGTGCCGCCGTGGTTCACCATCACGGAACCGTCCACGTACACGTGCACCAGCGCGCCGGCCTGGTTCAGGTGGGTCACGTTGAAGGCGATGCCGAACTTGACCGGCGTGAGCGCCAGCCCTTTCTTGAGCACGGGGCTGGCCGCGTTGTAGGCGGCAATGGCGGCGCGGCGCGCGCGGTACTCGCTCGACGCTTCCAGCTGCGCGGTCAGCTCGTGGATCACGTTGTCGCGCACCACCTGGCCGTAGGGCGTGACGTTGTCGGTCTCGCGTCCGTAGAAATTCAGGCGGCGCACGTCGAGCGGATCCTTGCCCAGGTTGCGCGCGATCTCGTCGATCACGTATTCGATGGCGATCGCTCCCTGCGGGCCACCGAAGCCGCGGAACGCGGTGTTCGACTGCGTATTGGTCTTGCCGCAGGCGGCGCGGATGTCCACGTCCGACAGGTAATAGGCATTGTCGAAATGGCAGACGGCGCGGGTGGCGACCGGGCCGGACAGGTCGGCCGAATAACCGGCACGGGACACCATGTCCACCTTGGCCGCCACGATCCTGCCCGCGTCGTCGTAGCCGACCTCGTACAGGTAGTGGAAGCAGTGGCGCTTGCCGGTGACGAGCATGTCGTCGTCGCGGTCCGCGCGCAGCTTGACGGGACGCTGCAGCCTGGCGGCGGCGACGGCGGCGGCCGCGCACCACAGCGCCGATTGCGACTCCTTGCCGCCGAAGCCACCGCCCATGCGGCGGCATTCGACCGTCACGTTGTGAGAATGCAGGCCGAGCGCATGCGCGACCACGTGCTGCATCTCGCTCGGGTGCTGGGTCGAGCACTGGACCAGCATGCCGCGCCCTTCGCGCGGGATGGCGTAGGCGATCTGCCCTTCGAGGTAGAACTGTTCCTGCCCGCCGACGTACAGCTCGCCCTGGACCTTATGCGGCGCCTTGGCGAAAGCGCCCGCCGCGTCGCCGCGCGCCAGATGCATCGGCGGCAGCACGTAGGACTGGGCGGCGCGTGCGGCCTGGGGCGTCAGCACCGCCGGCAGCTCCTCGTAATCGATGCGCGCCAGGCGCGCGGCACGGCGCGCATTGTCGTGCGTGTCGGCCACGACGATGAACAGCGGCTGGCCGACATACTGCACCAGGCCATCGGCCAGGATGGGATCGTCGTGGATGATCGGTCCGCAGTCGTTGGTGCCGGGGATGTCGGACGCGGTCAGCACCGCCAGCACGCCGGTGGCGGCGCGCACCGGCGCCAGGTCGAGGCCCTTGATGCGCGCGTGCGGCTTGGCGGACAGGCCGAGCGCCGCGTGCAGCGTGCCGCGCACTTCGGGAATGTCGTCGGTATAGGTGGCCTGGCCCAGCACGTGCAGGGCGGCCGATTCGTGTTCGCGCGGGACGCCGACGGCGGTCCAGGCGGCGGTCAGTTCGGTGGCAACGGGATGGTTCATGCCGTCCTCCTCAAGCGCGCACGGCGAAAGCGTTGACCGCGTCGGCGGCGAGCGGCGCCACGGGGCGGGTCTCGTACCAGAAGCGGCGCAGCAGGTTGCGGGCGGTGATCATCCGGTACTCGCTCGACGCGCGCATGTCGGTCAGCGGCGCATAATCGTCGCCCAGCGCAGCCATCGCGGCCGTCAGCGCGGCCTCGTCCCAGGCGCGGCCGGTCAGCGCGGCTTCCGCCCGGGCGGCCCGCCTGGGCGTAGCGGCCATGCCGCCGTAGGCGATGCGGGCTGCGGCGACGGCGCCGCCGTCGAGCGTGAACGCGAACGCCGCGCAGACCGCGGAGATGTCCTGGTCGAAGCGCTTGGCGAGTTTGTACGTGCGGAACACGAGGCCGGGGCGCGGCAGGGGGATGCGAACGGATCGAACGAACTCACCGGGTTTCAAGTCCTTCTTCTGGTAGTCGAGGTAGAAGTCTTCCAGCGCCAGCACGCGCGTGCCGGACACGGAATGCAGCACGACCTGCGCGCCGAGCGCGATCATCCACGGCATGGAGTCGCCGATGGGAGAGCCGTTGGCCACGTTCCCGCCCAGGGTGCCGGCGTTGCGGATCGGCAGGGAAGCGAAGCGCTGGCGCAGTTCGGACAGTTCGCCGTAGTGCCGGCACACGGCGCCGTAGGCCTCTTCCAGGCTGACGGCAGCGCCGATCTCCAGCATGCCGTCCGCCTCGCGCACGGCCTTCAGTGCGTCGACCTGCCCGAGGTAGATCACGTCGCCCAGGTCGCGCAGCTGCTTGGTGACCCACAGGCCGACATCGGTCGACCCGGCCAGCAGGGTGGCCGCCGGCTTGGCCGCGCGCACGGCGGCCAGTTCGTCCAGGGTGCGCGGCGCGGCGAATTCGCGCTGCCCGTCGCTGTAGACGGCCATGCGCTCGCGCCTGAGGGCGGCCAGCTCGCGTTCCAGCGCGGCCGCGTCGAAGGCGGCGGGCGGCAGCTCGGTCATGCGGGTGGCGGCGTCGATGATGGGGCGGTAGCCGGTGCAGCGGCACAGGTTGCCGGACAGCGCATCGTCCACCTGGCAGCGGCTGGGCGCCTGGCCGTCCTGCTTCAGGTACAGGCCCCACAGGGACATGGCGAAGCCCGGGGTGCAGAAGCCGCACTGGGATCCGTGGCATTCGACCAGGGCCTGCTGGACCGGGTGCAAACTGCCATCCGGCCGCTGCAGATCCTCGACCGTGAACAAGGCCTTGCCGTCCAGCGCGGGCAGGAACTGGATGCAGGCGTTCACCGGCTTCATCTCCAGCTTGCCGTCCGCGCCGAGCGCGCCGACCACCACCGTGCAGGCCCCGCAATCGCCCTCGGCGCAGCCTTCCTTGGTGCCGGTGCAGTGCAGGTCCTCGCGCAGGTGCTGGAGCACGGTGCGCGTCGGGGCCACGCCGCTCACTTCATGGACGGCGCCGCGGTAGTAAAAACGGATCGGTTCAGACATCGTTGCCTCGGTATTTTCCTAACGTACAAGGTTAACATCCGTGCCCGACCCTATTATAAGAAGATGCTGATGTCGCTTATCAGTCATCCGCCATATGGATGGGTCGCGATCCAGTGTTCCGCGATATCGATCCGGCGCGTGATCCACACGCCTTCATGCCCCTGCACGTAGTCCAGGAAACGGGCCAGCGCGGCCGCGCGCGCCGGGCGGCCGACCAGGCGGCAGTGCAAGCCGATGGAGAGCATTTTAGGCCGGTCCAGCCCATCCGGGTCGCCTTCCGCGTAGAGCACGTCGAAGGCGTCCTTCAGGTAGTCGAAGAACTGGGTCCCGGAATTGAAGCCCTGCATGGCCGCGAAGCGCATGTCGTTGGTGTCCAGGGTGTAGGGCACGACCAGGTGCGGCTTGCGCTGCATGCTGCCGTCCGCGGCGCGGTAGTCGACCTGCTGCCAGAACGGCAGGTCGTCGCCGTAGTAGTCGGCGTCGTAGGTGAAGCCGCCATGCTCCACCACCAGCCGGCGCGTGTTGGGCGAATCGCGCCCCGTGTACCAGCCGCGCGGCGCGGCACCGGTCAGCTCGCGCAGGATCTGCACCGCCTCCTGCATGTGGGCGCGCTCGGTCGCCTCGTCCACGTTCTGGTAGCTGATCCAGCGCAGGCCGTGGCAGGCGATCTCGTGGCCGAGCTCCTGGAAGGCCGCCACCGCTTCCGGATGGCGCTTCAGGGCCATGGCCACGCCGAAGATGGTCAGCGGCAGCTTGCGCTCCTCGAACAGGCGCAGCACCCGCCACAGGCCGGCGCGCGAGCCGTATTCGTAGAGCGACTCCATGCTCATGTGGCGGTTGCCGAAGGCCTGCGCCCCGATGATCTCGGACAGGAAGGTCTCGGAGGCCGGATCGCCGTGCAGCACGCAGTTCTCCCCGCCCTCCTCGTAGTTGAGGACGAATTGCAGGGCGATGCGGGCCTTGCCGGGCCAGCGCGCGTGCGGCGGGCGCGCGCCGTAGCCGATGAGGTCGCGCGGATAGTTGTGGTAGGTGTCCATGCAAGAAAGAAAAGTAATACGTATAAGGCCAATCTTATATTGCCGCCCACACAAGCGTATAAGATTCCGCACATAACCACATATAGGAAATACCATGGGCAAACTGAGCACCCACGTCCTCGACACCACCCAGGGCAAGCCGGGCGCGGGCGTCGCCATCGAGCTCTATGCCGTGCAGGACGGCCGGCGCCGCCTGCTCAAGACGGCCGTGACCAACCACGACGGCCGCTGCGACGCCCCGCTGCTGGAGGGCGAGGCCATGCAGCCGGGCCGCTACGAACTGGTGTTCGCCGCCGGCGACTATTTCGCCGCCCAGGGCGTCGCCCTGCCCGAGCCGCGCTTTCTCGACCGCGTCACGATTGCCTTCGGGATTGCGAGCGCCGATCAGAACTACCACGTACCATTGGTGGTGACGCCGTGGTCCTATTCCACCTACCGCGGGAGTTGAACCGGAGGAAGACATGTCGCTGCACATCGTGCATTTCATCGGCCCGATCAACCACAGCTCGGTGTGCACCGTCCGCAACCTCTGCCTGCAAGCCCTGCAAAACGGCGCCACCGAACTGGAACTGCACCTGTCGACCGAAGGCGGCAACATGACGGCCGGCTTCGCGCTCTACTTCTTCCTCAAGTCCCTGCCGCTGCCGCTGACCACCTTCAACATCGGCAGCATCGAATCGGTGGGCGTGGTCATCTTTCTCGCCGGCCAGAAGCGCTACGCCTGTCCCGGCACACGCTTCCTGGTCCATCCCCTGCACTGGGGCTTCGGCAACCTGGTCGCGGCCGACCACTCGCGCGTGTCCGAATGGCGCGACTGCCTGGATTTCGACGCCGAGCGCTATGCCGCCATCTTCGACGCCGCCACCGCCAACGGCGACAGTCCGGTCGACATCCGGCCGCACCTGTCCGGCAATGCCCGCCTCTTCACGGCCGAGGAAGCGGTGGCGGCGGGCATCGTCCACGGCGCCGCCCAGGCCCACCTGCCGCCCATGGGCGCCACCTCGCATTGGTGGAATGGCTAGTGTCTTGCGATACAATGGTCTGATCTTCATTGCCACACCGTTCACTTGGACACCATTCCGATATGGGTGCTGATTCTCGCACT
>DASRUW010000502.1:0-2958 GCA_035655255.1 Telluria sp.
AGCGGGGCGAGGGCTACGCAGAGGGCACGGAAGCCGCGTTGGCGGTGCGCCACTCCCTGCGCTTTTTTTTGAGCCGGTCCTGTGCCTCGGCGATCTTGATGTAGTCGTCGGGCTCGATCTCGCCGGCCAGAAACGTTCCGGTCAGCATCTCGGCCGGGATGTCGCCCAGGCGCACGATGGCGCACGCCAGCATGTCCACCTTGCGGAAGCCATCACCTTGGTCCAAGTCGATTTCGTCCTGCAGGGTATTCAGGCGCACTTCGCCCTGGTAGTGCAGGGCGCCCTGGTACTCCACGCCGTAGTCCAGTTCAAACGGTTCGGTCTTCATCATTCGTTCACCTTACGCAGTGCGCCCATGCTGATGTCGCGGCGCAGTTCGTTATCGACGCTGTACGATTCACCCACCTCGATGCTGAAGCAGCCCAGGTAGGTCGTGCGCTTCTTGCCCGGCATGTCCGGGGTAATGGTGATGCGGCTGTCGGTGATGTTGTCCCAGTCCGGCTCGTCACCTTCCGGTACCGCCACGGTGACCTTCAGGTCGTACTCGGCAATACCCCTGCTGTAGCCCTTGGCCCGGCGATTCCGGTTCATGGTTTTGACCAGCTTGCGGCCGGTGCGGGTGGTGGCATTGAGTGACACCACTTCGATTTCCTGGCCGTCCAGGTCCAGGAAGATGTTGCTGACGTATTCCATGCCTTAGCCCCTTATTCCAGGATCAGGTCCATGCGCACCGCGAAGATGTGCGCGCCCGGCACCACCGAGGACGGGATGCGGATGTTGAAGCGCGTCACGTCCTGGCCGTCGCCTTGCACCACCAGTTCGTTCTTGTGCTGTTCCACGTTCTGGAAAATCTCCAGTTCTTCCAGGCGCAACGCCACGTCGTAGCAGGCCGACCACACCTTTTCCTGGGTGCGGTGGCTCCTCTTCTCGCGCGGGAACTCGCGGTTCAGCTTCTGCAGCACGGCCTTGGCGCCGTAGATCAGCGAGCGCGGCGTGGTGATGTCCAGCATGGTCGGGTCGGGCGTGCCGTCGACGGTCTTGGTGTAGGTGGTAATGGCGCGGCTGATCACCACGCGGTTGCCTTCGCCCACTTCCAGCGGCGTGATGCCGTTCCAGAGGGCGTTCTCCACCTCGGTCGTGGAGGCTTGCTGGGTGACGTCCACCACGTCCAGGCCCACCAGCTCCAGGGTGTTCAGCGGCCGTGCTGGGTCTTCCTCGCTGGCGATCACGGCGGCGTAGGCGGCGGCGATCTCGGCCGGCAGACGTTTGGCGCCGCGATACCAGGCCATGCTGATCCACTCGCTGTTGACCGCCGCCTGCAGCCCCATGGCGCTGGCCAGCGTGCCGGTATGGGCCAGCGTCCCGAGCGCCCAGCGTTTCTCGCGTGGGCCGCCGACGAACTCCAGGTGCTCGCGCAGCTCCAGCGCGGCGGCACTGGTGGCGAACGGGCAGACCACCAGGTCGTGGCCAGCTGCCTGGATGGCATCCAGCGCCGGCTGCAGGCTGGCATCGTTGGCGCCGCCCGCCATGGCGGTCACGGCGACTGTCATGCCCTCGGCGGTCAGGGTGGCGCCCAGCTTGATGTCGTTGCCGACGGCGGCCTTGTGCTTGGCGGCAAACGTCACCTCGCCGCCGGCTGCAGCGGCGGTCACCGGCAGGGCCGGCTGTGCCGCGATAGCCGCCACGACCTTGGCGGCAGCTGCCGCAGGCGTGGTGCCGGCGTCGACGGCCAGACGCAGGGTCTCGGCGCCGATGCTGACGGTCAGCGTGCCGCTGGTAGTCGCGTTATTGGCCAGCGTGATCTTGCCGCTGGCTTCCAAACCGGCGGCATCGTCGGCCAGCAGCACCAGGGACAGCGCGCCGTAGGGATTCGCCCGGATGAAGGCGCGGGCCATCAGGTGGCCCACCGAGCCATAGCCGCAGTAAGCGGCCGCTTCCTCGTCGCTGTACACGTCGACGACCTGGCTGGCGTTGCTGGTCAGCACGTTAGTCAGCTTCGGCGCCACCAGCACGGTGCGCTGGCGGTTGGCCGGCAGGCTCTTCAGTGCGGCGCGGGTGTAGAACTCGATGTACTTGCCCGGCGTGCGGATGGACGACGGAATCTTGTCGAAGGTGATGTTCATGCGGCGTCCTCTGCCTTCGGTTTACGGGGTGCCGGCTTGTTCTCCACTTCCACCAGACTGCCTTCGCGGATCAGGCTGCGGTAATAGACGGTGGACGGCACTTCCACCGGCTCGGCGTCGGTGATGTGCTCGCGCGGGTTGAATTCCTTGGGCACCAGGCCGCCCGGTGCCGCCTGGACGATCAGGGTTTTTGTCACGACGGGGTCTCCTCGTTGTTGATGTGGGTTTCGAAGGTGAGCGACGGGGTGTCCTTGCCGGGCTGATACAGGCCGACGTCGAAGCCGGACAGCCAGGGCAGCGGTGCTTCGGTCTTGCCGCCCAGGATGGGGAACAGCGCGTCGGGATGGTCCGGGTCTTCCGGGGCGGGCCAGCTGCCGTCCGGCAGGGCGGTTTCCTCCCAGGAGGTCTTGAACTCCACCGACATCACGCACCAGCTGTTGTCAGCGAACTTGCCGCTGGCCAGGGTCTTGACCTTGCCTGGCTTCAGGCGGGCAATCGTCAGCCCCAGCTTCTGCCCCGCCAGCAGCCGGCGTACCGCCCATACCAGACGATTGACGCCGACATCGCCGGTCGCCTGGCCGGCGCCGACACGCAGCCCTTGCGAGCGGCGCACCAGGCGATCCCCGACCACCACCACGAAGGTGCCGGTTTCCTTCCAGTCCGGTTTGCCGAGGTGGCGCTGGTCCCCGTCGGCCATGCCGCCGAAGGCGACGTAGGCGGCCGGGAACGCTTTGACAGCGTTTTCCAGGTCGTCGATTTCCCCGGCGTAGTAGTCGCAAGTGCGCACAGCCTTGCCGAGACCGGTTTCCAGACGCTGCACCATGGCGGCCTGGAT
>DASRUW010000503.1:0-3788 GCA_035655255.1 Telluria sp.
CCCGCCACCGCGGCATCGAGGTCGGCGTCGTCGAACACGATGAAGGGCGCGTTGCCGCCCAGTTCCAGGGACAGCTTCTTGATGGTGGGCGCACACTGCTGCATCAGCAGGCGGCCGACGGCGGTCGAACCGGTGAAGGAGAGCTTGCGCACCGTGGGGTTGGCGCACATCTCGCCGCCGATGGCCGGCGCATCCCCGGTCAGCACGCTGAACACGCCCTTGGGCACGCCCGCGCGCTCGGCCAGCACGGCCAGGGCGAAGGCGGAGTAGGGCGTCAGCTCGGCCGGCTTGACGACGATCGGGCAGCCCGCCGCGAGGGCCGGGCCGACCTTGCGCGTGATCATCGCGGCCGGGAAGTTCCACGGCGTGATGGCCCCGCACACGCCGATCGGCTCTCGCGTGACCACCAGGCGCCGGTCCGGCCAGGGCGAGGCCAGGGTGTCGCCGGCGATGCGCTTGGCTTCCTCCCCGAACCACTCGAGGAAGGAGGCGGCGTAGGCGATCTCGCCGCGCGACTCGGCCAGGGGCTTGCCCTGTTCGACCGTCATGATGACGGCCAGGTCCTCGGCGTTGGCGAGCATCAGGTCCGCCCACTTGCGCAGGATGGCCGCGCGTTCCTTGGCCGTCTTGCGGCGCCACGCGGGCCAGGCCGCGTCGGCGGCGGCGATGGCGCGGCGCGTGTCTTCCGCGCCCATGTGCGGCGTGCTGCCGATCTTCTCGCCGGTGGCGGGGTTATGCACATCCACCGCCGCGCCACTGGCGGCGTCGCACCAGGCGCCGTCGATGTAGCACTGCTGGCGGAACAGGGAAGGGTCGTTGAGGGTGAGCGATTTCATTCGTACATATTAACTTTTTTTCCTGTCCGGCGCGGCTGCTCCTACAATGCGTGCGTTAATTTCGACAGGAAAGGTTTTTCATGTCCCGCCGTCTGATCGCCGCCGCCGTGCTGGCCCTGTGCGCGCACCAGTCCTGCGCCGCCACCGAGCAGGAGGCCAAGGCCGCTTACCAGGCCAAGCAGTACCCGCGCGCGGCCGCGCTCTACGTCGCCCTTTTTGAAGCCGAGCACGATGCGCTGGCGCTGTACAACGCGGCCTGTTCGTATGCATTGGCCGGCGACAGCGCGCAGGCCTTCGCCACGCTGGAGCGCATGGTCGCGGCGGGCTACCTCGATGCCAAGACTGTGGCCAACGACAGCGACTTCGCGTCCATCAAGGCCGATCCGCGCTGGCAGCCGCTGCTGGAGCGCATGAAGGCAGCCCAGGCGCGCGAGGCCAGGCTGTTCGATTCGCCGGCGCTGGCCACGCCCTACGCGGAGAACATCAGCGATGACGAAAAGATCGCGGGCCTGTCGAAATTCTGGTCCGAGGTGAAGTACAACTTCGTCTACACGGACACGCTCAAGGAGATCGACTGGGACCGCCTCTACCTCGACTACCTGCCCAAGGTGCGCGCGACCGGATCGACGGCGGAGTACTACCGCGTGCTGATGGAGCTGTGCGCCCGCCTGCAGGACGGCCACACCAACGTGGTGCCGCCGGAGCAGGCACTGGCGCTCCTGGCCGCCCGTCCGCTGCTGCGCACCCGCCTGGCCGAGGACCGCGTGTTCGTCGAGACCGTGTTCGGCGCCGACCTCGAAGCGCAAGGCCTCAAGCCCGGCCTGGAGATCGTGTCGGTCGACGGCGTGCCCACCGCGCAGTACCGTGAGCGCGCGCTGGCACCCTACGTGTCCGCCTCCACGCCGCAGGACCGGGCGATGCGCACCGGCGTGTACGCGTTCCTGAGCGGCCCGGTCGGCGTGCCGGTGCGCGTCGGCCTGGCCGATGGGAACGGCAAGCGCTTCGAACTGTCGCTGCCGCGCGTGGGCATGGCCGAATGGAACCGCGCCCGCCCGCCGGTGCCGGCGTTCGAACTGCGCATGCTGCCGGGGAACGTCGCCTACGTGGCCCTGAACGGCTTCGATACCCGGAAGACGGCCGACGACTACCTCCAGGCCTGGCCGCAGATTTCCCAGGCCTCGGCCCTGGTGCTGGACCTGCGCCGCAACGGCGGGGGCAGTTCCGACGTCGGCTTCCGCGTGCTGGCCACGCTGACCGACAAGCCTTTCCCCATCTCCACCTGGTCCTCGCGCGAATACGTGCCGACCTATCGCGCCTGGGGCCGTCCGCTGAAGATGACCAATTCCGGCGCGCGCACCTGGCAGCCCGATCTTGCGCACCAGTTCACCGGCCCGGTGGTGGTGCTGACCAGCGGCGGCACATACTCGGCGGCGGAGGACTTCGCCCTGTCCTTCGACGAGATGCGCCGCGGCCCGATCGTCGGCGAGGCGACCGGCGGCAGCACGGGCCAGCCGCTGTTCTTCGCGCTGCCTGGCGGCGGCCGCGCGCGCGTGTGCACCAAGGCCGATACCTACACCGACGGCCGGCGCTTCGTCGGCGTCGGCATCCAGCCCAAGGTGGCGGCCCGGCAGAGCGTGGCCGACCTGCATGCCGGCCGCGACACCGTGCTGGAAACGGCACTGATGCAGATCAAGAAGTGAACTAAAGCAACACGCGACCTCGACGGCTGGCGTCAAGCGATGCCGAATTGGCATATGATGGAGCCATGCGCCAGCCTGTCGTACTCGTGTCTGCCTGCTCCCGGCAGCTGGGGAGCCATCCGTACCATACCGTCCAATTCAAATACGTGGACGCGGTGGTGCGGGGGGCCGGCTGCGCGCCGCTGATCCTGCCGGCGCTGGGCGAAGACACCGATCTCGATACCGTGCTCGCTACCGCGCACGGCATCTTCCTCACCGGTTCTCCTTCCAACGTCGACCCCGCGTATTACGGCGAAGCGTTGCGCGCCGCGGACCTGCCGCGCGACGGCCGGCGCGACGCCACCACCTTGCCGCTGGTGCGCGCCGCGCACGCGCGCGGCATTCCGCTGCTGGCCGTGTGCCGCGGCTTCCAGGAAGTGAACGTGGCCTTGGGCGGCACCCTGCACCAGGCCGTGCACGACGTGCCCGGCCACATCGACCACCGCGAGGACCCGGGCGCGCCGCTGGACCAGCAATACGGTCCGGCGCACGCCGTCGACCTCGTTCCCGGCGGGCTGCTGGCGCGCGTGATGGAAGCGGCCAGCATCACCGTCAATTCCCTGCATGGCCAGGGCGTGGCGCGCCTGGCTCCTGGTCTCGCGCCCGAAGCGACGGCCCGGGACGGGCTGGTCGAAGCCTTTTCCGCGCCCGGCGCGCCGGGCTTCCTGCTCGGCGTCCAATGGCACCCGGAATACCGGGTCACCGACAACGCCGATTCGATGAAGCTGTTCCGTGCCTTCGGCGACGCGTGCCGCCAGTACGAAAAGTGGGCGGTGCGGCGCGTGCCCTAGGTACGCCATTCCTTCTCCAATCCCAATCCGCGTGGGCGCCAAGGCGCGCCACGCCCGAGCAAGACAAAGAGAGGACATCATGGCTATCCGCGACAATTTCACCTACAACGACATGGACCTGTGGCTCAACGAGAAGCGAGTCACAGAGATCGAATGTCTCGTTCCCGACCTGACCGGGGTCGCCCGCGGCAAGATCCTGCCGCGCGCCAAATTCACCGAGGAGCGCGGCATGCGCATGCCGGAGGTCGTGCTGGGCATGACCGTGACCGGTAATTCGCCCGACGACGACGCGGCCTACTACCGCGCCATTTCCTCCACCGACCGCGACATGATCCTGAAGGCCGATCCGGGCACCATCACCATGGTCCCGTGGGCGGTCGACCCGACCGCGCAGGTGATCCACGACTGCCATTTCGCCGACG
>DASRUW010000504.1:0-3252 GCA_035655255.1 Telluria sp.
GCGCTCTTTTGCACGACGATCTCCGTGTTCGCGGCCACTTCCAGGGTCACGTAGGCGTCGGAGACCTTGGTCACCTTGCCCAGCACGCCGCCGGCGGTGACCACTTCGTCACCTTTGGCCAGGGCGTCGATCATGGCGCGCTGTTCCTTGGCGCGCTTTTGCTGCGGACGGATCATCACGAAATACATGACCACGAACATCAGGATCAGCGGCAGGAAGGTTGCCATGTTGTTGGCAAGGCCAGGTTCGGCCGCTTGCGCGTAGGCGTTCGAAATAAACACGGGGACTCCAATACGAGGGTCGGTTAAAAAATAGCGCTGTATTCTAGCACCCCTGCAGCTGTCATCCGCGCGGAAGCGGGGACCTCTGACGGCGTGCAGGCCCACATGCGCCCGCTTGCCGAAATTTCAAGTGCGGCTCAGACGCCGCGCGCGCGCTCCGCGTGGAAGCGCTGGCGGAAGGCCGGGAACTCGTCGGCGTCGATCGCGGCCCGCACCTCCCGCATCAGCTGCAGGTAGTAGTGCAGGTTGTGGATCGTGTTCAGGCGCGCGCCCAGGATCTCCTTGGAACGGTGCAGGTGATGTAAATACGCCCGCGAGAAATTCCGGCAGGTGTAGCAGGTGCAGGTCTCGTCCAGCGGCAGTTCGTCGTCGCGGTAGCGCGCATTCTTGATCTTCAGGTCGCCGAAGCGGGTGAACAGCCAGCCGTTGCGCGCGTTCCGGGTCGGCATGACGCAATCGAACATGTCCACGCCGTTGGCCACGCCTTCGACCAGGTCCTCGGGCGTGCCGACGCCCATCAGATAGTGCGGCTTGTTCTCCGGCAGGCGCGGGCCGACGTGGGCCAGGATGCGCTGCATGTCCTCCTTCGGCTCCCCGACCGACAGGCCGCCGATGGCCAGGCCCGGGAAGTCGATCTCCTCCAGGCCCGCCAGCGACTCGTCGCGCAGGCGCTCGTACATGCCGCCCTGGACGATGCCGAACAGCGCGTTCGGGTTGCCGCCACGGGTGAATTCGTTCATCGAGCGCTGGGCCCAGCGCAGGGACATGCGCATGGAGATGGCCGCTTCCTCCGCGGTGGCGGGGCGGCCGTCGATCTCGTAGGGCGTGCATTCGTCGAACTGCATCACGATGTCCGAATTCAGCGCGCGCTGGATCTGCATCGACACCTCGGGCGAAAGGAACTGGCGGCTGCCGTCGATCGGCGACTGGAACTTGACGCCCTCCTCCGTGATCTTGCGCATCGCGCCCAGCGAGAACACCTGGAAGCCGCCGGAGTCGGTCAGGATCGGCTTGTCCCAGCCCATGAAGCGGTGCAGGCCGCCGAACTTGTTCATCACGTCCGTACCGGGGCGCAGCCACAGGTGGAAGGTGTTCCCCAGGATGATCTGGGCGTCGATCTCCTTCAGCTCCAGGGGCGACATCGCCTTGACCGAGCCGTAGGTCCCGACCGGCATGAAGATCGGGGTCTCCACGGTGCCGTGATTGAGCTTCAGGCGCCCGCGGCGCGCGTGCGTCTGGCCGCTCGTGTCTTTTTTCAGGAGGGTGAATTCAAGCATGGTGAATCTCTTTGGTGGACAGCAGCATGGCGTCGCCATAGCTGAAGAAGCGGTATTCGTGCGCGATGGCGTGGGCGTAGGCCCGCTTGATCTCTTCGTAGCCGGCGAAGGCCGAGACCAGCATCAGCAGGGTGGACTTGGGCAGGTGGAAATTCGTGATCAGGCGGTTGACGGTGCGGAACCGGTAGCCGGGTGTGATGAACAGGGCCGTGTCCGCGCTGCCTGCTTCGAGCTGGCCGGACTGGGATGCCGATTCCAGCGCGCGCAGGCTGGTGGTGCCGACCGCCACCACGGCCTTGCCGGCCGCCTTGGCCGCGCGCACCGCGTCAACGGTCGCCTGCGGAATGGTGTACCACTCGGTGTGCATCTGATGCTGGCTCAGGTCCTCCACCCGCACCGGCTGGAAGGTGCCGGCGCCCACGTGCAGGGTCACTTCGGCCGTCTGGACGCCCTTGGCGCGCAGGCGCTCCAGCAGCTCCTCGGTGAAGTGCAGGCCGGCGGTGGGCGCGGCCACGGCGCCCGGTTCCTTGGAATACACGGTCTGGTAACGCTGCTCGTCCACCTGGTCCGCGGCGTGCTCGATGTAGGGCGGCAGTGGCAGGCGGCCGTATCGCTCGATCAGCTCGAACACGTCGGCGTCGAAATGCAGGGTGAAGAACTCGCCCGCGCGCTCGCCGGCCGTGACCCAGAACGCGTCCGCCAGGCGGATCCTGGTGCCCGGTTTGGGCGACTTGGAAGCGCGCACCTGGGCCAGCACGGTGCGCGTGTCGAGCACGCGCTCGATCAGCACTTCCACCTGGCCGCCGGTATCCTTGACGCCGAAGAAGCGCGCCTTGAGCACGCGCGTATTGTTCATCACGAGCAGGTCGCCCGGCTCGAGCAGGTCGACGATGTCGGTGAAGCTGCGGTCGGTGATCCTGTCCCCGTCCAGGTGCAGCAGGCGCGAGGCGCTGCGCTCGGGCAGCGGGAATTGCGCAATGCGCTCGGGCGGCAAGTTAAAATCGAAGTCGGAGAGCTTGTACATGTATAAAGCCAAATCGCTGGGCGAACCCTCTATTTTACGCCTGTAGCGATCAAGACGCAGCAAAATGCCGCCTTCTAAAGCCAACGCCACGCCCAAATCGAACGAAAGCAAGCTCGCCCGGCTGGGACTGCGTTCCGACATGGATCTCGTGCTGCACCTGCCGCTGCGCTACGAGGACGAAACCGAGGTCGTGCCCATCCGCGAAGCCTGCCTGCGCGGCGGCTATACCTCGCAGGTCGAAGGCGTGGTGGTGAAGAACGAGATCGCCTTCCGGCCGCGCCGCCAGCTGCTGGTCACGATCGAGGACGACAGCGGCAACCTGCTGCTGCGCTTCATGAACTTCTATGGCTCCCAGGTCAAGCAGCTGGCCGAGGGCACGCGGGTGCGCGCCCGTGCAGAGCTGAAGCACGGCTTTTTCGGCGCGGAGATGGTGCACCCGACTTACAAGGTGGTCAACGAGGGCGCGCCGCTGCCCACGTCGCTCACGCCGGTCTACCCGTCCGGGGAGGGTCTGTCGCAGACCTTCCTGCGGCGCGCCATCACGGACGCCATGAAGCGCATCGACTGGACGGACACGCTGCCGCCAAAGTTGCGCGCGCGGCTGGACCTGATGGACTTCGAACCCGCCGTCAAGCTGCTGCACTATCCGCCGCAGGACGTCGATCCGTAC
>DASRUW010000505.1:0-5071 GCA_035655255.1 Telluria sp.
GCCTGGATCGGCCAGGTGGGCGAAGACGTTACCGGTGAGATCGCATTCGCTCACCGCGCTGATCAATTCACACAGGACGGTTTCGGCCGGACCGCAGGTCATGATCGTGGATCCTCAGAGCGGCGCGGCGACGCGCAGCACCGGATACAGGTTGAAGCGCCGGTCCCACGAACTGTGCCGGCGGGCGAAGAATTCGAGACGCGCATCGGGACTCTTGGCAAACTCGGGATCGCTGGCCAGCCGGGCCCGGAATTCGGCCGCCAGCGCGGGATCGGCGGCCAGCTGCTGGCGCGCGACGTCTTCCGCCACGTATTCCTCCATGTATTCCTTGTGCTCGAAGGCGTTGTTGAAGAAGCCCCAGGCCGCCAGCGAATCGGGCGCCTGCGGTTCCAGCAGCGTCATGACCAGCCTGGCCTTGGCCTGCGCCAGCGGCACGAACAGGGAGCCGCGCCGGATGTCCTGCGCCTCGCCCTGCCAGCTGCCGGTCAGCGTGACGCGCTGGTGGCCTTCGAACGAACCACGCGCGAACACGGCCTTCCGGGCACGGAAGGCGTCCACGGCGGCGTGCGGGATGTCGTGGTCCAGTTCGCGGTAGACGACGCCGTGCAGCGCCAGCTTGGACGCCACCATGGAGGCGAAGGCGGCCGGCACCACATAACCCGCGCCCGGCGCGGTGACCTCCAGGTCCGGCACGATCTCGTCGCGCAGCGGCACGTGCCAGGTCTGCTTCACGTTTTCGTCGTAGTGCGTCATCAGCGCGCCCGACACGTCGGAGGGCGTACGCGTGTAGGCGTAGCCTTCGAAGTCCACCATGCGCCTGGCGTCCGTGGCCTTGTACGACAGCGGCACGACGGCTCCGCCCAGCTTGAGGGCGCGCCCGTCCGCCGCGCGCGCCAGCGCCAGCCATTCGGCGCCATGGCGCGCCATCAGGTCCAGCACGGAGATCACGGCGTTGTGGGTGATGCGCACGCGCGTCGGGTAGTCCTTCCAGGAGTGCGTCTCGACCAGCATCGCGATGCGGTTACGCAGCTGGAAGTAGCCGGTCGAAAAGCGCGGGTCCGACACGCCGTCCACGAAGCCGGACATCGGATCGTCGTTCACCGCGAACGAAATGTAGAAGGGCTCCGGCATCGAACCCTGTTTGCGCAGGTCGTCGATCACGCCCGTGCGCAGCGCCAGGCCGGCCCGGCGCAGCTCCCGGTCGCCGGAGTTGACCGGCTCGACCTGGATCGACACGTCGTGCTGGAACTTGGCGCCGTCCGTCACGTGCAGATCGACGTAGGCGAGCGGATCCCAGGCGTTCACCAGCGCCAGCAGCGCGGCCATCTCCGGCGTATCGGCCTTCACGTAGTCGCGGTTCAGGTTGTAGTTCTGGCCCGTGGTGCGCCATCCCATCTCCTCGGGACCGCGCTGGTTGGGGCGGTTCCACTTGCCGAAGTTCTCGTGGCCGTCCACATTGAAGACGGGGACGAACAGCAGCACCTGCTTATCGAGGGCCCCCTGCGCCAGCTTGTTCTCGAGGACCCCGCGCAGCGCCAGGAAGCCTGCATCCTTGCCGTCGATCTCGCCCGCATGAATGCCGCCCTGGACCAGGGTCACCGGCAGCTGGCGCGCGCGCGCCTCGGCCGGGGAAAACACGCCGCTGCGGGTGGCCACCAGCACCACCATGGGCCGGCCCTCGGGCGACTTGCCGAAGATGCGGCACTGGACGTATTTCGGATACGCGTTCTCAAACGCGTTGCACAGGGCGGTCACCTCGTCGTAACGGCCGGTGCGCACGAAGCCTGAGCGCTCGGCCACGGTGCTCAGGTCGGCGGCGAGGGCAGGCGCAAGGCCCGCGGCGAGCACGCACTTGAACAGAATCCGGAAAATGCGGTGGTCGGTGATCATCTGCGATGGGGAATCCTGACAGGGTTGAGAACGGCGGCTTCCTGGACCGGCTGGTGCACCGGCTGGAGCATGATCTGGCGGCCACGCGCCGCGTCCGGGCAGGCCTGGCCCACGCGATATGACAGCGCGGCCGACAGCATAGCTTCATTGGGGTCCCCAAGCGCGCGCGCCAGGTCGTCGGCCACCGTGCAGGTCGGCGTGAAGCCGTCCGCGAAATCGCCGAAATCCTTGGCATTGACGCCCTGGATCTGCACCGCGAAATAGGTCGTGCCGCAGTTCGCCATGGGCGTGAAGGCGTACGGCTTGCCGCAGGTGGTGCCGCCGATCAGGTTGACCTCCACGTCGACGCCGCGCAGGCCGTTGACGACCGCCTCGCTGGCGGAGCAGGTCCCGCCGGTCGTCAGCACGGTCACGCGCTTCAGGCCGAGCGTCGGCAGGGGCGTCCCGGGACGCAGGGGGCCGCGCGCGGAGAAGCCGATCGCCTTGCCGATGAAGGGCACCGTGCCCAGGCTGCCCTGCTTGTCGTTCTGCAGGAACTTTTCGAAGGTCTTGTCCTTGGTCTGCTGCGGACCGGCGATCATGTAGGACAGCTCCGCGGCGAGGTAGACCAGGCCGCCTCCGTTGTAGCGCATGTCCAGCACCAGGTCGGTGACGCCCGCCTCCTGGAACCGGGTGAAAGCATCCACCAGTTCGCTCTCGGCCACGGCATTGAAGCTGTTGAAGGTCAGGTAGCCGACTTTCCCGCCAGGCGTGTCGAGCACGGCGACGTTCTGCACCGGATCGGCGAAGACATCCTGCGCGGCCATCTCCACTTCGAAGCTGGCGCCGCCGAAGCGCAGGCCGAAGCGGTGCTTCTCCCCCGCCGTCGCGGGCGACAGCGCCGCGTTGAACACGTCCACGCTCGCCTTGTCGTGCCCGTTGACGAAATCGAGTCCGTCGATGGTCAGCAGCTGCGCGCCGCGCTGCAGGCGCGCGGCCGTGCCCGGCGAATCCTTCTCCACCATGCTCACGAACCAGTAGCGCGGCGCCGAACTGCTGTTGCGCGACCAGGTGACGCCGTAGCCGAGGCTGACGCCGGCCTGCTGCAGCGCCTCCCACTGCTCGGTGGGATAGGTGAAGTGGAAGCGGTCCTTCGGCCTGCCGCTCGCGGTCAGCAGCGGCGTCTTCATCGCATCGAAGTAGGCGATCGCGGTCGGATAGTTCTCGGGGTTGATGGCGGGCAGTTCGTGGTACCAGAGATAGGTGTCCTCGAGCCAGGACTTGAGGAACCAGCGTTCATGGGCGACGGTTCCCTGCTGGTCGAAGTAGGGCGTGTTGGTGCGGTCCACGCCGGTGCGCGGCTGGGCGCAGATGCCCCACAGATCATAGTAGGCCGGATGCTGGTCGGCGGGCGGCTCCTCCAGGGGATCGGGCAGGTCGACCGGGTCGCCCGGCTGCACGAATACCGGCGGCGCGGACAAGACGCCTTCCACCGGCTTGCTGCTCCCCCCGCAGGCGGTGAGCAGGACCGTCATCAGGCAGGCGCAAAAAGCTGAATATCGTAGGTTCACGGCTCAGGATTATAGGGAACTCGGCGGTTCCGCATTGTACGAATGTGTAACGGCAGGCAATTTTGCTATGCTGTCCACGGAAAACACAACCCGGGAGCCCTGCATGACGACCGAACTGACCCTGCTGGCGTGGACGCTGGTGCTGGCCTTTGTCCAGATCATGCTGCCGGCCGCGATTCGCAACCACGAGGCGGGTGTCGATTATCACATGGGGCCGCGCGACACGCCGGCCGCGCCGCCCGGCAAGTACGCCGCCCGCCTGCAGCGCGCCCAGGCCAACCTGTTCGAGACCCTGCCCATCTTCATCGGTGCGGTGCTGCTGGCCCACGCCGCGGGGCGCGAAAACACCCTCACGCTGTGGGGCTGCTGGCTGTACTTCGGCGCGCGCGTGGTGTACGTACCGCTGTACGGCTTCGGCGTGCCGATGCTGCGCTCGGTCGTGTGGGCAGTGGCGGCGGCGGGGATGCTGATGGTTCTCGCCGCCGCTCTGCTCTGACTTAGCCGCGCAGGAAGTTCGGGCGCTCGGGCGCGAACAGCAGCGCGCGCACCTCGGCGCGCCAGCGGGCCGGCAGGCGCGGCCCGGCCGCGACCAGGGCCGCCGCCAGGGCCATGCCGCGTTCCTGGGGCGGCAGCCCCCGCAGCAGCCGTTCCGCCTGGTCCGGGTCGGTGCCGCGCATGACTGCATCGAGGAACGCGGCGGTCGGTTCGGCGATCCGCGCTCCACCCTGGCGTTCGACAAAACCGCGGTAGGCGGCTGGGTCGGCGTGTTCGCGCAAGGCCAGCCCCCACATCGCCATCGCCGTGGCCGGATCCATGCCACGCTCCGGCGCCAGCGCCAGCGCGCGCTGTACGGTGTCGCGCCCGGCGCCGTCCGACGCGGCGGCCAGGCGCAGCACGCGATCGTGCGTGCCGCCGTCGTCCTCCGCGACGCTGAGCGCCAGCGCCAGCCGTCCCTGATCCAGTTCGCGATAGGCGTAGCCCGATTTGTTCGGCTCTCCGACACCGCGCTCCAGCGCGAGCAGCTGCGCCAGTTCGCGCGAGCCCTGCTCCATGCCCGCCAGCGGCACCGGCTGGCCGACCAGGCGCGCGATGCGCGCGCGGTTCACGAGCGCGCCTTCGCGCAGGGCCGGTTCGCGCGCGGCCTTGCCGAGCCGGTCCAGGGCAGGCTTCCACTGCTGCGCGCCCGCCAGGTCATACGCGACGGCATAGGCGAGCCAGGGATGATCCGGCCAGCGGGCCGCGGCCGCGGCGAAGGCGGGCGCGCCCTGTTCCTGCGGCAGGCAGCGAATCGCCAGATAGGCCAGGTCCGGATCGTCCGGCTCGGTACGCGCCAGCGCCGCTTGGCGGGCGCAGGCCTGAGCGTGGGCCTCCCCTTCCGTCAATTCCTGTTCGATGCGCAGCAGGGCAACCGCGCGCGGCGTGGCGGCCAGGCGTTCCCGGAGCACGTCGACGCCGGCCTGGCGCGCCCGGAAGATCCATTCCGGCGTCGACGGCGCAGCGATATCGTCGAAGCGGGCATGCTGAGTCAGCAGCATCCGGCGGTCCGCATCGCTGGCCGCCTCTTCCAGCTGGGCCGAGGGAAACAGGCCGCTGTCGGCAACCAGCACCCGGCGCACGCCGTAACCCTTGAT
>DASRUW010000506.1:0-2389 GCA_035655255.1 Telluria sp.
GATCTGCCCCGGTTACGTGTGGACGCCGCTGGTCGAAAAGCAGATTCCCGAGACGGCCAAGGCGCGCGGCATCACCGAGGACGAAGTGATCAACGACGTGCTGCTCAAGGCCCAGCCGACCAAGCAATTCGTCACCGTCGAACAGGTGGCGGCGCTGGCGGCCTTCCTCGCATCCGAATCGGCCGCGTCGATCACGGGCGCGATCATTCCGCTCGATGGCGGCTGGACCGCGCAATAAGGAGACAGCCATGGCGAAGAAGAACGACGCGCGCAAGGTGCCCGGCCAGGTAGTGCTGGTGCTGCAGGGAGGCGGCGCCCTTGGGGCCTACCAGGTCGGCGTGTACCAGGCCCTGCATGAAGCGGGGATTGAACCGGACTGGGTGATCGGCACCTCGATCGGCGCGATCAACGGCGCCATCATCGCGGGAAACCGGCCCGAGAAACGACTGGAACGGCTGCAGCAGTTCTGGCACCACATGGAACACCACAGCCGCGCGTGGTTCGGGCATGACCGCAAGGTGATCGCATTGGCCACCGTGGGCCAGGGCATTCCGGCCTTCTTCAAGCCGAATCCGATGTCGTGGCGCGGCCTGAACGCGCGCATCGACATCGACCGGGCCGGCTACTATACGACCGAGCCGCTGCGCCACACGCTGGCCGAACTGGTGGACTTCGGCTACGTCAACGAGCAGCACACGCGCCTGACGGTGGGCGCGGTCAACGCCCGCACCGGCGACATGCGCTACTTCGACAGCCGCGACGAAGCGCTGTTCGCGGAGCACGTGATGGCCTCGGGCGCCCTGCCTCCGGCGTTTCCGGCCGTGCGCATCGACGGCGAACCGTATTGGGACGGCGGCATCTACTCGAACACGCCGATCGAAGCGGTCCTGAACGACAAGCCGCGCCGCGACTCGGTCGTGTTCTCGGTCCAGGTGTGGAACCCGCACGGCCCGGAACCGGCTTCGATGGCCGAGGTCATGGCGCGCCACAAGGACATCCAGTACGCGAGCCGCGTGAGCCACATCGAGGAACAGCGCAAGCTGCACCGCCTGCGCCACATCATCCGCGAGCTGGCGCGCCAGCTGCCGCCAAGCGTGGCGGCCAGGCCGGAGAACAAGGAGCTGGCCTCATGGGGCTGCGGCACCACGATGCACGTCGTGCGCCTGAACGCGCCGGTGGTGGACGGCGAGGACAGCACCAAGGACATCGACTTCACGCCCTTCGGCATCCGCACCCGCTGGGAAGCCGGCTATGCCGACACGCAGAAGATGCTCAGCACCCACCCGTGGACCAAGCCGGTCGATCCCATGGAAGGCGTGCTGATTCACGAAGCGGCATGAAAAAAAATGGCGGGCCGAGGGAGGCCCGCCAAAAGGGATTGCACCCGAGAGAGTTACCGCAGCAGCGCCTCGCCATAAGCGCCGGCCGGATCCGTCACGCCGCTGCAGACGGGGCTGGCCTTGCCGCCCGGCGTGGCGCACGGCCGGTCCCGGTCCAGCGACCAGAAATGCACGCCGGCCAGGCCGAGCGCACGCGCCACCTGCGCGACGCGGCGCGCGTCGGCCAGCGTGAATTCGTTGGCCGCCACGTCGTTCACGCCGAGCATGGGCGTGAGCTCGATCTGCGCATACGGCACGCCGTAGCGCTCGTGGACATTGACCGCCGCCTGCTGCGCGGACCAGCCCATGTCGCAGCGGGCGCCGGCGACGACGCAGGTATCCGGCGCCGGCGGTCCGTAATCCATGACCATCAGGTTCAGCACGTAGTCCGTCAGCCCCGCGCGGCGGATCGCCGCCAGCACCAGCTCCCCGACCGCCGTCAGGCTGCGGCGCGAGCCGTCGGCGGCCGCCAGGGTCGGCACCGTGAACGACAGGCGCAGGCCGGGCCGCTTGCGCTGCGCTTCCTGCGCGCGGCGCACGATCGAATCGACCTGCTCCGGCGTCTGTCCGGCCTCGATGTCGAAATCGAAGCCGATCAGCCGCGGCGAGGCGTAGCGCGCGACGAAGCGCTCCATGCCCGCGTCGGTGGCGCAGGTGAACACGCCCTCCGCGCCGCCGGTGGACACGATGTAGCCCACGCCGGCGGCGGCGAAGGCGGCCACGTTGGCTTGCGCCACCGCGTCCGCGCTTTCGTCGCCCCAGCGCTCCTCGCCGCACTCGCCGGTGGCGAAGGCCCAGGTAAGGGGCGCGCGGCCGGGCTGGGCGTACGGCGTGCCGTCCACCGCCCGGATCACGTGCCCGTTCCCGCGGCCCTGCTCCAGGTGCTTGTACGGACCGGCGACGAAGGGCGCGGCCTGGGCCGCCCCCGCCGCCAGCAAAGCGATGCCGAGCAAGCGCTTCATCGGATCAGAACTTGAAGTGCGCGTTCAGGTAGAACTGGCGGCCGCTCT
>DASRUW010000507.1:0-2792 GCA_035655255.1 Telluria sp.
TCGTTTTTCCTTTTCTTATTCCGCGTCGGGCTGCTGCGATGGCTGGGCCGCCTGGAAGGCCGGCAATGCCATGCAGGCCTCGTCGATGCGCACAATGGTCGGAAACGGCGCCATATCAACGTTCAGGCGTCTGGCGTTGAAGATCTGCGGCACCAGCACGCAATCGGCCAGGCCGGGCGTGTCGCCATGGCAGAAGCGGCCGGTCTGCGCATCGCGTGCGAGGCGCGTTTCCAGGGCCGCGAAGCCTTCCCGGATCCAGTGGCGGTACCACTCGTTCTTGGCGTCCTCGCTCACCTTCAGTTCGTTGACCAGGTAACGCAGCACGCGCAGGTTGTCGATCGGGTGGATGTCGCAGGCCACCATCTGGGCCAGCGAGCGCACCCGGGCGCGCCCGAGCGGATCGGACGGCAGCAGCGGCACCTCAGGGTGGGTCTCGTCGAGGTATTCGATGATCGCCAGGGATTGCGAGATCGTCGCGTCACCGTCTTGCAGGCACGGCACCAGCCTTTCTGGATTGACAGCGCGGTAGGCATCCTGCAGCTGCTGGCCGCCTTCCTTCAGCAGGTGCACGAAGGCCGGCTCATAGGCGATGCCTTTGAGATTGAGCGCGATCCGCACCCGGTAAGCCGCGGAGCTGCGGAAATAGGTGTACAGCTTCATCGCGGATGCTCCTGGTAGCGGGTCACCGTCTGCTCGATGGTCCCGAACACGCTGGCGCCGTCCGGGCCTGTCATTTCGATGCGCACGGTGTCGCCGAACTTCATGAAGGGCGTGACCGGCTTGCCGGTCTCGATGGTTTCGTAGGTGCGCACTTCGGCCAGGCAGCAGTAACCCACGCCGCCGTTGGCGATCGACGAGCCGTGCAGGCTGCCCTGCTTGTTCGACACCGTGCCCGAACCGATGATGGAGCCGGCAATCAGCTCGCGCGTCCTGGCGGCGTGCGCCACGAGCTGCGCGAAGCTGAAGGTCATGTCTTCGCCCGCGTTGGGGCGGCCGAAGGGTTGGCCGTTCAGGCTGACCTGCAGCGGCAGGTGCAGTTTGCTGCCGGTCCAGAGCGCGCCCAGTTCATCGGGCGTCACGCACACGGGCGAGAACGCGCTGGCGGGTTTGGACTGGAAGAAGCCGAAGCCCTTGGCCAGTTCATTCGGAATGAGGTTACGCAGCGAGACGTCGTTGACCAGCATGACGAGGCGGATCGCATCCGCGCACTGCTCGACGCTGGCGCCCATCGGCACGTCGGCGGTGATGACGGCGACTTCGGCCTCGAAGTCGATACCCCAGTCTTCGGACAGCACGGCGATCGGATCGCGCGGGCCGACGAAGGAATCGGAGCCGCCCTGGTACATCAGCGGGTCGGTGTAGAACGATTCCGGCACTTCCGCATTGCGCGCCTTGCGCACCAGTTCCACGTGGTTGATGTAGGCCGAGCCGTCCGCCCACTGGTAGGCGCGCGGCAGCGGCGAATGGCACAGGGTCTGCTCGAACGGCTGCGGGCCGACGGCGGTGCCGTCATTGAGCATGTTGTACACTTCGCGCAGACGCGGCGCGGTGATCTCCCAGTTGTCCAGCGCGTGCTGGAGGGTGGCGGCGATCTTCGGTACACGCTGGTAGGTGCGAAGATCGCGGCTGACAACGACAAGCGCGCCGTCGCGGCTGCCGTTTTTCAAGGTGGCGAGTTTCATTGTAAGTTTTTCCGCCTGGTTGATAAAACGGCTAATCATACCAACGAGCAGACGCAAGTGCACGATGTCCCATAACACCATCGCCATCAACCAGCGTATGGACAAATTCGACGGCCACGAGAGCGTGTGGCTGTTCGGCTACGGTTCCCTGATCTACAAGGCGGATTTTCCCTTCATCGAACGGCGGCCGGCCAGCATTCGCGACTGGACGCGGCGGTTCTGGCAGGGGTCGCACGACCATCGCGGCACGCCGGAGGCGCCCGGGCGGGTAGCCACCCTGGTGCCGCAGCCGGGGGCGCGCTGCGCCGGCATGGCCTACCTGATCACGCCCGAAGTGTTCGCGCACCTGGACTATCGGGAAAAGAACGGTTACCTGCGCTTTGCCACCGAGATGGAATTCGATGACGGCGGCAGCGCGGAGGGGCTGGTCTACATTGCTACCGCGGACAATGCGGCTTTCCTGGGCGAGGCGCCGGAGGCGGCGATCGCGCGCCACATTGCC
The DNA here is from genome assembly GCA_035655255.1 of Telluria sp. GTDB lineage: Bacteria > Pseudomonadota > Gammaproteobacteria > Burkholderiales > Burkholderiaceae_D > Telluria. Next base: position 2,185 of record DASRUW010000507.1, read on the forward strand.
GCGGCGTCCGGGCCGAGCGGGCCGAATCGCGAATATCTGATCTTGCTGGCGCGCGCCCTGCGCGAGCTGGGGCAGGACGATCCGCACGTCTTCGCCATCGAGCGCTATTTGGACGAAATGGGTTGAACACGTCATCCCCGCGCAAGCGGGGACCTCTGGTGCTTAGCACTGCCGACCAAACAGCCGCTCAGAGGCCCCCGCTTGCGCGGGGATGACGGTTTTTAGGAGAACAGGTCCAGCTGACCGGTGGCATTGCCGCATTGCTTAGCGGGCGGCAGCGGCACGACCTCCGGGCGGCGGAACTGGGACGTGTCCAGCTCCACGAACCGGCCTGGCCGATTGGCCATGCCGAGCCGCTCGACGGTCTTGCGGAAGCGTTGGGCGATCAGGTCCGCCCATACCCCCTCCCCGCTCATGCGCTTGGAAAAATCGCTGTCGTAATCCTTCCCGCCCCGCATGTCACGCACGCGGTTCATCACGCGCTGGGCGCGTTCGGGGAAGTGGGCTTGCAGCCACTCCTGAAACAAGGGATTGACCTCCCACGGCAAGCGCAGCACGACGTAGTGCGCACTCATCGCGCCGGCCTCGCAGGCGGCCTCCAAAATGCG
>DASRUW010000508.1:0-30777 GCA_035655255.1 Telluria sp.
GAATAGGTTTTCAGACTTTCCGATATTTTGTCAATATTCGGAAGAATCATCTAAACTGATTAAAAATTTAGAGGATTCTTTCGTATGGATGAAATTGACCGCAAGATTCTCCGCGAGCTGCGCAAGGACGGACGGCTTTCGAACACGCATCTGGCGGAGAAGGTGGGCCTGTCCCAGTCCCCGTGCTGGAACCGCGTGCGCCAGCTGGAAGAGCAGGGCGTCATCGAAGGCTACACGGTGCTCTTGAACCAGAAGGCGCTCGGCGTACCGGACACGGTGATGATCGAGGTCACGCTCGACAAGCACGACGACGCCACCTTTGGCCGCTTCGGCGCAGCCCTGGCCGAGATGCCCGAAGTGCTGGAAGCGTATCTGCTGACGGGCGAATACGACTACCTCATCAAGGTCGCCGTGGCCGGCACGGAAGGCTACGAGGTTTTCCTGCGCAAGAAGCTCTACAAGCTGCCCGGCATCCGCCACAGCCGCTCGACCTTCGTGCTGCGCTGCCTGAAGCAGGTCAGCTCGCCCGAGCCATAAAAAAAGAGACCGCCACGCGGGCGGTCTCCTTGGCGCTGCCAGCCCGATGGCTTAGAAGCGGTAGTTGTAGCTGAAGTTGAACATGCGGCCCAGTTGGCTGAAGTGCGAGCCGTCGTAGGTCACCATCGAGTAGCGGCCGTTGAAGGTGATCGCATTGGACTGCATCTCGATCGGCAGCAGGCCGGCGTAGCCCGCATCCGTCACCGGCGTCTTGCTGTCGATGATGGCCTGGCCGGCGCTGTTCAGGGCCTTGAACTGCCACTTCGGCGTCACGTTGAACAGGTTGTTGATGTTGAACGTGAAGGTCGAATTGCTCGAGATGTCGTAGGTGAAGCCCAGGTCGGTCACCGTCTTCGTCTTGAACTCGACTTCCAGGTTCTCGTTCAGGCCCGCGTTGCGGAAGCGGGTCGGACCGAACACCGTGTTGTTCAGCGAAACGTGGTACTTCTGGTAGTCCCAGTCGCCGCCGAACAGGGTCTTGAACTTCGGACGCGAGGTGAACAGCAGGGCGCGCTGGGTCTCGTTGAACACCGACTGGCCGGAAGCGGCCACCGGCGCCGGGTTCTTCACGTTGCCCACCGGAGCGTTCTTGAACGTGATGTTACCGGACAGGTTCAGGTGCAGCTTGCCGTCCATGAACGGGATGTTCTTGCGGTTGGCCACGTAGTCCAGGCCTTCGGTCACGCTGTCGATGCCGTTCACGAAGAACGATACGGAGTGGTAGCCGTACTGCTTGAGCAGTGCGTCCAGGGCCGTGGTGCCGGAGTCCGATTCCACCACTTCGGTGCCCAGCAGGATGCGGTCCTTCACCTTGATGTGGTAGTAGTCCAGGGTGAGGTTGGTGTTGCGGTCCGGGGTCAGGCCCAGGCCGAGGGTCAGGTTGTCCGACTTCTCGGCCTTGAGCTGGGGTACGCCCAGGCCTGCGGCCGAGGCGTTGTTGATCAGGCCCGACACCTGGATCGCGCCGCCGGCCACGAAGGAATACTGCGCCTTCTGGGTGTAGATCTGGGCCAGCGACGGGGCGCGGAAGCCGGTCGAGAGCGAGCCGCGCAGGGTCACCATGTCGCTGACCTTGTAGCGGGTCGAGCCCTTCCACACGAAGGCGGAGCCGAAGTCGCTGTACTTCTCGTAGCGGCCGGTGGCGTCGACCAGGAAGGCCTTGCTGATGTCGAAGGTCGCGCCGCCGTACACGCCGTAGTTCGAGCGGCTGTTCTTGCCCGAGTCGCGCGCCGAGTTGCCGGCGTAGGAGTCCGGACCGGAGCCGTAGTAGGACAGCGGCTCGCCGGCGATCACGTCATAGGTTTCGTGGCGGATCTCGGTGCCGGCGTAGGCGCTGACGGTGTCGTTGAGCTGGCGGCTGATGTCGCCGTTCAGGACCCAGTGTTCGAACTTCACGCCGCCCACGTCGAAGTGGGTCGGGGAGGGCGTGGTCACCTTGCCGGCCAGGTAGTCTTCCTGCAGGCCGCGGTTGACGGAGTGGTCGACCGTGTACTTCTGCTTGTTGCCGCCGTAGGTCAGCGACACGTCGGTGCTCCAGTCGGCCAGGGTGGTCTTGAAGCCGGCGGTCGCGTTGTAGTCGTCCAGCGAACCTTCGAAGGTCGGGACATAGCCGTCGTAGGTGGTGCCGGACGGGTGCAGCAGGCCGTAGTCGGTCGGGCGCCAGTACGGATTGCGGTAGTTGGCGTAGGAGTGGACGTCCTTGTGCACGTAGGCGGCGTTGGCGTAGAAGTTCAGGTTGTCGCTAATGTCGTAGCGCATGTTGAACAGGCCCTTGCCGGTCGACGTGGCGGGCGAACCGTTGATGTTGCCCGCGTCCGGATGGCGGCTCAGGAACGACTGGACGGTGGCCAGGTCGGCGCCGAAGTCGCCGGCCTCGCCGCGCGCGTCCACCTTGCCGGGACGGTTGGACAGGCCGATGTGGGACGCTTCGACCGTGTAGTTGACCCAGCCGTTGCTGCCGAGGGCGAAGCCGTTGTTCAGGGACACGTCGCCCATCTTGCCGTCGTGCTCGTGGGTGACGCCGCCACGCACGGTCAGGCCGCCGCCGGTGGCGCCGTCCTTCAGGATGATGTTGACCACGCCGGCGATGGCGTCGGAGCCGTATTGGGCCGACGCGCCGTCGCGCAGCACGTCGATGCGCTTGATGGCGTCCTGCGGAATGGCGGAGATGTCGGCGCCGGACTCGCCGCGGCCCGGGGAGGTCTGGGTGTAGACCAGGGCCGACATGTTCTTGCGCTTGCCGTTGATGAGCACCAGCACGCGCGACGGGCCCATGTTACGAATTTCGTAGGGGTCGAGCAGCGAGGTCGCGTCGTTCACCGGCGTCTGCACGGTGTTGAAGGACGGGACCGTGAAGCCCAGCGCCTTGTCCAGGGTGGACTGACCCGTCTTGGACAGCTGGCTGGCGCTGATGATGTCGACCGGCACCGGGGTGTCGGTCAGGGTGCGCTGGCTGCCGCGCGAACCGGTGGCGACGATTTCCACCCGCTGGATGTCCTCGGCCGGCGCTGGCTGAGCGGCCGGTTTGGCGGGGGCTTGTGCTTGGGTCTGGGAATCGGTGGCGGGAGTTTGGGGCGCCTCGGCGGCGTGGAGCAGGACGTACGGGCTGGCGGACAACAGGAGTGCTGCAATGGGGAATCGGGCCTTCATCGATGCTTCCTTTCTCGTTTTTCTACTTCTTGGCTATTACTCTAATTTTTGTAGCGATAACCAAATTGCATGGCAAGCGCTACGGCGACTCTAATCCGTACGGACGCGAGTCGTCCATGTATTTCGGTTTAAGCATGGCGTGAATGCAACGTTTTTGGGAGAAAAACGATTTACTGGAGCTGGCTGACGACGACGCGGTTGCGGCCTTCGTGCTTGGCGGAGTAGAGGGCGCGGTCGGCCGCGCCGATGAGGGTGGCCACTTCCGTGGTCTGGTCGGCGCGCAGGGCCGCCATGCCGATGCTGATGGTGACGAAGGGATCGGCCGTGCCGGTGTAGGCGTGCGGAATGGCCAGCGCCCGCACCCGCTCGCGCAGGGCCTGGGCCATGGCCAGGCTGTGGGCTTCGTCCATCTCCGGCAGGATCACCGAGAACTCCTCGCCGCCGTAGCGGGCGATCAGGTCCATCGGCCGCTGCAGCATGGCCGCCAGCGCCGCGGCCACCTTGATCAGGGTTTCGTCGCCCTGCTGGTGGCCGTAGTGGTCGTTGTAGGACTTGAAGTGGTCGATGTCGATCATGAGCAGCGACAGGGGCGTGCCGCCGCGCTTGGCGCGCCGGATCTCCTTCTCGATCGCCACGTCGAAGTGGCGCCGGTTGGCGATGCCGGTCAGGCCGTCCGAGAAGGTCTGTGAGCGCAGCTCCAGCGCCTGCACCCGCAGCAAGCGCTCGCGGTTGACGGCGGCGCTGACGTCGGTGATCTGGATCAGGCAGTGGCGCTCGGCGTCTTCCACTTCGACCGGGGTGATGGCCACGGCCTGCTGCATGCGCGGCGCGCCGGCGTGCGCGAACAGCGGAAACGGCGCCTTGTGCAGGGTCTGCGACAGCACCGAGGGGAAGCCGCGCAAGGCCTGCAGGATCGAGCCTTCCAGGCGCTTGTTGTCCAGGTCCGGGAAGACGGTCAGGAAGTCGCGTCCCAGCACCTGGGCCGCGGGAATGCCGGAATGCTGGGCCATCCAGCGGTTCCACAGCACGACCCGGCGCTCGCTGTCGAGCACGATCATGCCGAGGCTGGCCGCACTCAGCACGCTCTCGAGCATGCCGAGCCGTTGGGCGTCGCGGTGCGGCATGTCAGCCACCCATCGCCTTGGCGAGATAGCGGTCCACCTGCTCCTGCAGGTCGTGCAGGGCGCTCATGTCGAGGATGAAGGCGACGTAGCCGTGGATCTCGTGCTTCTCGAGGATGAAGTCGATATGCAGCATCAGCACGATGGCGTCGGCCGGGCTGCCCGAGGCGGTCAGGATCTCTTCGCTCGAGCCCACGTGATACATGGGCAGGGAGCCGGACAGCTGCTGCCCGAAGATGTTGGCGAGCGTGCCGATGCAGGAGTTCAGGATGATGTTCCCGATCTCGCTCATGGCTTCCTGCTCCATCTCGGTCAGCTCCGCCATCGGCATGGTGTCGCCCACCATCAGGCGCACGATCTCGAGGCTTTTCTCCTCGGGGAACATGAGCAGGGCCTCGGTCTTGAACGCGCCTTCGAAATGCTGCGAGATGCCGCAGATGCGCGCGCCGTCCTTGCCCAGCATGGCGGCGGCCTCGGCGCGGTTCAGGAAGCTGATCGAAGGCACCGACATCGTCACTTCTTCCTTGACGATATCGCTCATCGCGGCGGCCGCGTGGCCGACCCCGATGTTGAAGATTTCGAGCAGGGCGTCGTGTTGGAGTTCGCTCAGGTTGAACATGGCGGCAGGCTACGCGTCGAGGGTGGCGAGCAATTTGGCGATGCGTTCTTCCGTGATCGGCTTTTCGACGAAGCCGATGCCCAGCTCCTGCGCGCGGTTGCGGGTCGCGCTTTGCACGTTGGCCGTCAGCAGCGAGATGGGCAGCTGCGGATGGGCGCTGCGCATTTGTTCGGCCGCCTGCAGGCCGCCCATGCCGGGCATGTTCACGTCCATGATCACCAGCGCGGGCGCGAGGGCGTCCGCCTTCTGCAGCGCTTCCTCGCCGGTGGTGGCCTCCTCGACGATCCAGTCGGGGTGCGCTGCGAGGATGTACTGGCGCGCCATGAGGCGGGACACCCGGCTGTCGTCGACGACGAGGACGGTGGTGGGGGTAGGCATGATCGGGTCCGAAAGTGGCATGGCGTTTGTAACATTGTCGCACGATCCCCACCCCGGCTGGCAAGAATTGTCGGCGGGGCCGATGCTAAAATGGCGCGCATTATCCATTCCACTCACTTCCATGACTCAGGACGAACTCAAACAGGCAGTGGCGCGCGCCGCCATCGCCTATGTCCCGGCCGGCGAGATTATCGGCGTCGGCACCGGCTCCACCGCGAACTTCTTTATTGACGAACTGGCAAAGATCAAGGACCGCATCAAGGGCACCGTGGCCTCGTCCGAAGCGACCGCCGCGCGCCTGCGCGGGCACGGCATCGCGGTGCTGGACCTGAACCAGGTCGAGTCGCTCGGCGTGTACGTCGACGGCGCCGACGAGATCAATGCCGCCGGCGCGATGATCAAGGGCGGTGGCGCGGCCCTGACGCGCGAGAAGATCGTCGCCTCGGTGGCGAAGAAGTTTGTCTGCATCGCCGACGGCTCCAAACTGGTCGAGGTGCTGGGCAAGTTCCCGCTGCCGGTGGAAGTGCTGCCGATGGCGCGCAACGCCGTCGCGCGCCAGCTGACGGCGTTGGGCGGACAGCCGAAGCTGCGCGTCAAGCCCGGCACCAACGAGGCCTTCATTACCGACAACGGCGGCGAGATCCTCGACGTGGCCGGCCTGTCCGTCACGGACCCCACCGGCCTCGAACAGGCGATCAACCAGATCCCCGGCGTGGTGGCGGTGGGCCTGTTCGCCCAGCGCGGCGCCAACGTCTGCCTGCTCGGCGCGGCCGATGGCGTGCGGACCCTCACTTTCTGATTTCTTTTCGGGAGACCCCATGAAGCGCATCGCCTTGCTGCTGCTGTCTTCCGCCCTGGTCCTGGGCGGCTGCTCCTACCTGCGTCCGGCGCCGCCGCCGCAGCCGGTGGCGAAGAAGACGACGACCGCCCTGGGCGCGGACGGCCAGCCGCTGGTGATGGTGGAAGGGGTGCCGATCGAGAAGGTGCAGTTCCGCCCCGGCGTGTCCTCCATGACGGTGGAAAAGATGGGGCGTGAGCTGCAGGACTGCAAGGGAGGGCTGGGGGCGGGGCTGGTGTCCGAGCCGGGGCCGGTCGAAGTCTACCGGATGGCCTGCGACAACGGCAGCGTGTTCCTGGCCAAGTGCGAATTGCGGCAGTGCGCGCCGCTCAAGCGCTGATTCGCTGCTTGCGCCGCAACCGTCATCCCCGCGGAAGCGTGGACCTCTGGTAGGGCGCACGGCGGACAGAATCAGGCGCTCGGCGGCACATATCCCGCGGCCTGGTCGGCGCCTTCGCCGAAGAAGTGGCGTTCCATCTGGGTCGCCAGGTATTTGCGGGCGCGCTGGTCGGCCAGGTTCAGACGGTTTTCGTTGACCAGCATGGTCTGGTGCTTGAGCCACTGGGCCCAGGCTTCCTTCGAGACGCTTTCGAAGATACGCTTGCCCAATTCGCCCGGATAGGGCGGGAAATCCAGGCCTTCGGCTTCCTTGTTCAGTTTGATGCAATGGACCATGCGTGCCATGGTTTCGACTCCTTTAAAAACACCATTATAAGTTCTTGATCAGGACCAGCGATTTTCGCTGCCAGTTGTACAGGCGCTGGCGGTCCTTCGGCAGGGCGTCCACGGTGGCGTGGACGAAGCCGCGCTTGAGGAACCAGTGCGCGGTGCGCGTGGTCAGGACGAAGAGCTTGTTGTAGCCGGCCGCGCGGGCGCGGTTCTCCATGTGCTTGAGAATACGCTCACCGTCGCCCTGGGCCTGGACGTCCGGGTTCACGGTCAGGCAGGCCATCTCCGCCATCTTCTCCTGCGGGAAGCCGTACAGCGCCGCGCAGCCGAAGATCACGCCGTCGTGGTCGATCACGGAGAAGTTGCCGATCTCGCGTTCGATCAGTTCGCGGCCGCGCTTGACCAGGGTGCCGTCCGCTTCCAGCGGCTCGATCAGTTTCAGGATGCCGCCCACGTCCTCGATGGTGGCCTGACGCAGGCTTTCCAGGTTCTCGTGCGAGATCATGGTGCCCACGCCGTCGTGGGTGAACAGCTCCAGCAGGGCCGAGCCGTCCATCGCGAACGGGACGATGTGGGCGCGGTCCACGCCCGAATGGGTGGCGCGGATGCAGTGGCGCAGGTAGAACGCGGCGTCCGACGGCAGGAAGCCGGCCTGCAGCACGGCTTCGGCCTGGTGCGACGACAGCTCGCGGATCTCGACGCCGGCCTGGTCGTACATCATCGGGGTCTCGGTGATGAAGATCAGCTTATCGGCGTGCAGTTCGATGGCGGCGGAGACGGCCACGTCTTCCATGGTCAGGTTGAAGATCTCGCCGGTCGGGGAAAAGCCGAGCGGGGAGAGCAGCACCAGGCTGTCGGTGTCGAGAATGCCGGTGATGGTGTCGGCCGCGATCCTGCGCACGATGCCGGTCAGCTCGTGGTCCACGCCGTCGATCACGCCGAGCGGACGGGCGGTGACGAAGTTGCCGGAGATGATGCGGATCGCCGAATGGGCCATCGGCGTGTTCGGCAAGCCCTGGCTGAAGGCGGCCTCGATGTCCAGGCGCAGTTCGCCGGCGGCCTCCTTGGCGCACTCCATGGCGGCGGCGTCGGTGATCCGCACCCCGTTGTGAAAGCGTCCCTCGACGTTCCGCAGGGCCAGCTGCTCGGCCACTTGCGGGCGCGAGCCGTGCACGATCACGACGTTGATGTCGAGCGCGGCCAGCAGGGACAGGTCGTGGGCCAGCACCGGCAGGGCGCCGGCACTGACCAGTTCGCCCGGGAAGGCGACCACGAAGGTCTTGCGGCGGAAGGCGTGGACGTAGGGCGCGACGGAGCGCAGCCAGTGGACGAATTCGGTGGGGTTTTCCATCTGCGGGATTATAATTCGCTGTGCGGTTCTTCGCGCCAATGCATGTAAAAAACAATGTCCGAGCCGAGCAATAAGCCTCCTTCATCCCGTCCGCCGCAGTCTTCCACGCCAGCACGCAAGTCCCAGGGCCAGTCGGCCGGGATGACGCTTGCCGACCAGCTGCGCGCTGCGCGCCCCGCGGTGGCGGCGGCCACGCAGGAGCGGGCGGCCAAGGTGGAGCAGGAGGCGGCGGAAACGCCGGCCGCCAAGCCGCAAGGCCCGCGGCGCGCGCCGACGCCGGAGCAGCTGCGCGCGTTGGTCGGCAAGCCCGTCGTTCCCGCGGGGACCCATGATAAGACGCCGGCGGCGGAGCGTGCGGCTGCCCCCGTCATCCCCGCGCAGGCTAAGACCTCTGGTAAGGAGCAGGCGACGGAGCAGGCGCGCAGGGATTCCCGCGTGCGCGGGAATGACGGCGCAAAGGTTGCGAGGCCGCCGCAGAAGCCAGTGGCGGAGCGTGCTGCTACCCCCGTCATCCCCGCGCAGGCGGGGACCTCTGGTAAGGAGCAGGCGACGGAGCAAACGCGCAGCGGTTCCCGCGTGCGCGGGAATGACGGTACAAACGTTGCGAGGCCGGCGCGGACGCCGGCGCCGGAGCGTGCTCCCATCGATTCCCGCCTGCGCGGGAATGACGAGCGCAAACCCGTCTTGCCCGCAGAGGCGGGAATCCAAGACCGGAAGCCGGCGGCCCCGGGTCCGCGCCGCCCCAAGGAAGCCTTCCGCACCCCGCTGCCCCCGATTACCTTCCCCGAGGACCTCCCGGTCTCCGGCCGCCGCGACGAAATCGCCGCCGCGCTCATGGCCAACCAGGTCATCATCGTCTCCGGCGAAACCGGCTCCGGCAAGACCACCCAGCTTCCCAAGATCTGCCTGGCCCTGGGCCGCGGCGAAAAGGGCCTGATCGGCCACACCCAGCCGCGCCGCATCGCCGCTTCGTCCACCGCCAAGCGCATCGCCGTCGAACTGGGCTCGCCGCTCGGAGAGCACGTCGGCTACAAGGTCCGCTTCAACGACACCCTGCACGAAGGCGCCTGGGTCAAGCTCATGACGGACGGTATCCTGCTGGCCGAGACCCAGACCGACCCGCTGCTCAAGGCCTACGACACGATCATCATCGACGAGGCGCATGAGCGCAGCCTGAACATCGACTTCCTGCTCGGCTACCTGAGGCAGCTGCTGCCGCGCCGTCCGGACCTGAAGGTGATCATCACCTCCGCCACCATCGACGCCGACCGCTTCGCGCGCCACTTCGGCACGGCCGAACGTCCGGTGCCGGTGATCGAAGTGTCCGGCCGCCTGTACCAGGTCGAGGTGCGCTACCGGCCGATCGAACGCGACCAGATCACGCTGCCGCCGGCGGATTCGAACAAGGTCACCAGCAAGGCCGCCGCCGCGCGCGACAAGCGCGACCTGATGGACGGCGTGGTCGACGCGGTGGACGAGCTATGCCGCATCGGCTCCGGCGACGTGCTGGTGTTCCTGCCCGGCGAGCGCGAGATCCGCGACGCCGCCGAGGCCCTGCGCAAGCACCATCCGCCGCACGTGGACATCCTGCCCCTGTTCGCGCGCCTGTCGGTGGAGGAGCAGGACCGCGTGTTCCGCACCACCAACGCGCGCCGCATCGTGCTGGCGACGAACGTGGCCGAGACCTCGCTCACCGTCCCCGGCATCCGCTACGTCGTGGACGCCGGCCTGGCGCGCGTGAAGCGCTACAGCTACCGCAACAAGGTCGAGCAGCTCCAGATCGAGCCGATCGCGCAGTCCGCCGCCAACCAGCGCGCCGGCCGCTGCGGCCGCGTGGCCGATGGCGTCTGCATCCGCCTGTACGAGGAGGACGACTTCCTCAAGCGCCCCAAGTTCACGGATCCGGAGATCCTGCGATCGTCGCTGGCCGCCGTCATCCTGCGCATGAAGTCCCTGCACCTGACGGACGTGGAGACCTTCCCCTTCATCGAGCCGCCGCAGCCGCGCGCCATCGCCGACGGTTACCAGCTGCTGCAGGAAGTGGGCGCGGTCGACGACGACAACCAGCTCACGCCCCTGGGCCGCAAGCTGGCCAAGCTGCCGCTCGATCCGCGCGTGGGCCGCATGATCCTGGCGGCGGTGGACAACGCCTGCCTGACCGAGATGCTGATCGTGGCCTCGGCCCTGTCGGTGCAGGACCCGCGCGACCGGCCGATGGAATACCAGCAGGCCGCCGACGAGGCGCACCGCAAGTTCGCGGACGACAAATCGGAGTTCCTCAGCTTTATCAAGATCTGGCGCTGGTTCGAGCAGGCCATCGAGCACAAGAAGTCCAACCGCCAGCTGATGGACAGCTGCCGCGCCAACTTCCTGTCGCAGCTGCGCCTGCGCGAGTGGCGCGACGTGCATTCCCAGCTCCTGACCATCGTGCGCGAGCAGGGCTGGCGCCTGAACGACGCGCCGGCCACCTACGAGAACCTGCACCTGGCCCTGCTCACCGGCCTGCTCGGGAACATCGGCTTCAAGGCCGACGACGAACCGGGCGCGGGCTACCTCGGCGCGCGCGGCATCCGCTTCCACATCTGGCCCGGCTCCTGCCTGGTGAAGAAGGCCGGCAAGTGGGTGATGGCGGCCGAACTGGTCGAGACCACGCGCCTGTATGCGCGTTGCGTGGCGCAGATCCAGCCGGAGTGGATCGAGAAGGTGGGCGCGCACCTGCTGAAAAAATCCTGGGGCGAGCCGCGCTGGGAAAAGCGTCCGGCCCAGGTGACGGCGGCCGAGAAGGCGACTTTGTACGGCTTGATCGTCTACAGCCAGCGCCGCATCCACTACGGCCCGCTCAATCCGCGCGAGGCGCGCGAGATCTTCATCCGCGACGCGCTGGTGGGCGGCGACTACGACACGCGCGCGCCGTTCTTCGCCCACAACCGCAAGCTGGTGAAGGAGATCGAGACGCTGGAGCACAAGTCGCGCCGCCTGGACGTGCTGGTGGACGAGCAGCTGATCGAGGCCTTCTACGACCAGCACATCCCGGCCGACATCATCAACGGCGCGGGTTTCGAGAAGTGGTACAAGGACGCCGCGCACGACAATCCCAAGCTGCTGTATCTCACGCGCGAAGAGCTGATGCGCCACGAGGCGGCGGGCGTGACCACGGAGCTGTTCCCCAAGACGATGTCGGTCACCGGCATCGAGATGGCGCTGTCGTACCACTTCGAGCCGGGCAGCGTGCGCGATGGCGTGACCCTGACGGTGCCGCTGTTCGCGCTGAACCAGGTCTCGGCCGAACGCGCGGAGTGGCTCGTGCCTGGCATGCTGAAGGAGAAGGTGCACCTGCTGCTCAAGTCCCTGCCGCAGAAGCTGCGCCGCCATCTGGTGCCGCTGCCGGAGTACGCAGCCAAGTTCATGGACCGGGTGCAGGAAAAGCTGGCCTTCGGGCGCGGCAACCTGATTGACGTGCTGATCGCGGATATCCGCGAGCAGACCGGCGTGCACGTGCTGTCCACCGACTTCAAGCGCGAGACGCTGCCGGCCCACCACTTCATGAACTTCAAGGTGATCGACGAGCACGGACGCCAGCTGGACCTGGGCCGCAATCTCGCGGCGCTGCAGGCGGAGCTGGGGCGGCAGGCGCGCGCCAGCTTCCAGAAGATGGCGGAAGGCACGGCTCCGGTGGCGGAGGCCGCCGCGCCCGCGCCAGTTCCCGCGGCCGCCGCCACGGCCGCGCGCGCGCCCGCGCCGACTGCCGCGCCGAGCGGCCCGAGCGAGTACACGAATCTGAGCTCGTGGACTTTCGGCGAGCTGCCGGAGCTGCTGGAGATCGTGCAGGGCAAGATCACCCTGATCGGCTTCCCGGCCCTGGTGGACAAGGGCGCGCACTGCGACCTCGAAGTGTTCGACGACCCGGCCGTTGCCGCGCGCACCCACCGCGTCGGCCTGCGCCGCCTGTTCGCGCTGCAGTTCCGCGACCAGCTGCGCTACGTCGAGAAGAACATCTCCGGCCTGCAGCAGATGGGCATGCAATTCATGGCCTTCGGCTCGCAGGAGGAGCTGCGCGACCAGATCATCGCCAAGGCGATCGACATCGCCTGCCTGCAGGACCCGCTGCCGCACGACGCCGCGTCCTTCAACAAGCGCAAGGAGGAGGGCAAGGCGCGCCTGACGCTGCTGGTCAACGAGATCGCGCGCCTGGTGGGCGCCGTGCTGGCCGAGTACTACACCCTGCCCAAGCGCGTGCAGAACCTGCCGCAGCCGGCCATGCAGGACATCCAGCAGCAGCTGCAAGGCCTGGTGCACAAACGCTTCGTGGCGGACACGGATTTCGCGCAGCTGGCGCACTTCCCGCGCTACCTGAAGGCGGTGGCGGTGCGCATCGACAAGCTGCGCGCGGACCAGGCCCGCGACACGCGCCTGATGGGCGAGTGGAACCAGGCGGCGCTGCACTTCCAGCGCGCCGCGCGCGAGCGCAAGGCGGACTGGTTCGCCGATCCGAAGATGGTGGAGTATCGCTGGCTGCTGGAGGAGCTGCGCGTGTCGCTCTATGCGCAGGAGCTGCGCACGCCGATGCCGGTGTCGGTCAAGCGACTGCAGAAGGTGTGGGAGTCCATGCAGCGCTAGCAGCCGTCATCCCCGCGAAGGCGGGGACCCCTGCGCCGAAGCAGTCGGCCAGCGTGCGCTCAGGGGCCCCCGCGTGCGCGGGGGTGACGGGATTATTCAGGTTCCTGATAGTTGCTGTGGCTGATCGTGCCGGAGCCGGGTTCGGACAGGTCGCTGTCCGGGCCGAGCGTGCCGCCGCGCGAGCCGCCCGGGCTGCTGCTGCCGGCGCCGCTGTCGCGGCTCAGGTGGCCGCCGCGGGTCGGGCTGGCTGCGGCTTCGCGCTCCAGCGAGGAGCCGGCGTGGCCCGCGCCCAGCGCGCCGCCCGCGCCCATCGAGGCGCCGCCCACGGGCGCGCGCGTGCCGCCGCTGATGCCGCCGGACAGGCCGGCGCCGCCGGTATGGGAGCTATACGGCTCGGTGCCGTAGAACTCGTGGATCTGTTCCTGCCAGGTCACGTCCGTCATGTCGGGCCAGCGGCTCTTGTCGAAGCCGGGGGCGCTTTCCAGCCGGTCCTTGGTCACGTTGAGCGTGAAGCGGTGGTTTTCGGTATCGAGCTTGAGCGCCTGCCAGGGCACGGCAAACAGTTTTTCGCCGATGCCGAGGAAGCCGCCGAACGCCAGCACGGCGTAGGCGATGTGGCCGGTGCGCATGTCGATCATGATTTCCTTGATGTCGCCGAGGCTCTCCTCCTGCCCGTTGACGACATCGTTACCCAGCAGGGTGTCGGCGCCCATCAGGGCGGGGCCCGGACCTTGCTTGTCCGTGTCCTTGTACATGCCGTAGCTGTCGCGGTCCAAATAGCTGGCCATGGTATTGCCTCCTTGTGAATGAATGATGTTCATGCAAAGGGCAATCTAGCAGCGCGCGCCGGCCCGCAGCGCCACGGTGCCTGCCATCATCGGAATGGCGGTCAGTTCCGCGCAGGCGGGATGCGATGGACGTTCGCGCGGTGCGAACGCTTGTGCTTGCCGGGCTGGCGGAACGCGAAGGCGCCACTCAGGTCGCCCATCTGCGCGCGCACGCCGGGCAGCGGTTCCAGGCCGAAGCGGCGGGTGAGGAACTTCAGGATCGAGGTGGTGTCGTACAGCGTGTGGTCGACATGGCCGCGCTTGGCGTAGGGCGAGATGATGATCGCCGGGATGCGCGTGCCCGGACCCCAGCGGTCCGCCTTGGGCGGCGCGGCGTGGTCCCAGAAGCCGCCGTTCTCGTCGTAGGTGACGATGATCGCCATGTGCTGCCACTGCGGCGAGGCCTGCAGCTTGCGCACGATGTCGGCCAGGTGCATGTCGCCTTCGAGCACGTCGGCGTAGCCCGGGTGCTCGTTCAGGTGGCCTTGCGGCTTGTAGAACGCCACCTGGGGCAGGCTCCCGGCGGCGATGTCGGCGAAGAAGTCGGTCCCGTCCTTCAGGTGCGCGGCGCGCTCGGGCGTGCCCGGCGCGTAGCGCAGGAAGTAGTTGAACGGCTGGTGGTGCGGCTGGAAATTGATCGGCCCCTCGTCGTCGTAGATGTTCTTCGGGTCCTGCAGCGCGGCGTTGAAGCCGCCCGCGTACCACGTCCAGCTCACGTTCTTGGCCGACAGCGTGTCGCCGATGGTGCGCGCGCTCTGCGGCGGCAGCACGCCCTTGCTGGCGTCGGCGAAGCGCGGGTCGCCGCCCGGCGCAGGCGCCACGTCGCTCGGCTGGTACGGCGGGGACACCGTGTTGACCGCGTAGCCGTCCGGCGTGAATTCGCCGTCCTGCAGCTTGGGCGGTCCGTCGGCGGCGCGCGCCGGCGAGCCTTCCTGGAACAGCAGGCGGCCGTCGGGACCGACCTTGGCGCGCCGGCTATCCGGCGCATTGGGATCGGAGGCCGCGCAGGCGCACACCAGCCAGATGTGGTTCATGAAGGAACCGCCGAAGGCGCCCATGAAGAAATTGTCGGCCAGGGTGTACTGGCGCGCCAGCTTCCACATCGGCAGGCGCGAGCCGTCGTAGTGGCCCATGGTGAGAGCGCCGGCGTCGGACCAGGCCACGAACATGTCGTTGCGCCCGCCGTCGATCTGCATCTGGTTCTGGTAGTAGCGGTGCACCAGGTCGCGCGTGGGCTGGGACAGGGGCAGGCCGATCGGCGGCGCGTCCAGCCGGAACGGCGCGTTCGGCAGGGCGGACGGATAGCGCGGATCGGCCACCGGCGGGCCTTTCTGCTTCTTCCATACGGGCGGCAGGGACCGCAGCAGGCTGCCGTCGCGGTCGAACTGCACGGTGCCGTTCTGGGGCCCTGCCTTGGCCAGCCCGTTGGCGCCCGGGAACAATCCATACAGGTTGTCGAAGCTGCGGTTCTCGCCGTACAGGATGACCACGGTCTGGATCTGCTCCAGGCCGCCGCGGACGGGCGGGGCGGCGTAGGCGTTGGCGACCAGCAGGGACAGGGCGGCGAGGGCGAGCTTGGCGTTCATGGGCGATTGGCAATGTGGCAAGAGGTCACCGATTATTTCACAGAATCTCCTTGCCAAAATCGGCAGCGGCGTATACTGTACATTCATACAGTAGTTTTCTCCCCGACTCCCATGAACTGTCCTGATTCCCTCGCCCTGCATCCGGCGTTGTGGCGGGCTTCGCAACTGGCGCACGCCGCCACCCGCTGCATCGATACCGGACACGCGGCCTTGTCGGCCCAGCTGCCCGGCGGCGGCTGGCCGACCGGCACCCTGGTCGACCTGCTCCAGCAGCAGGCCGGCATCGGCGAACTGCGCCTGCTGCGCCCGGCCCTGTGCGCGGTGGCGCGGCGCAAGGTGGTGCTGCTGCAGCCGCCGCACGCGCCGCAGGCGCTGGCCCTGGCCGCCATGGGACTGCAGCCGCCGGACCTGGTCTGGCTGCGCAGCCCGCGCAGCAGCGACGCCCTGTGGGCCGCCGAGCAGGTGCTGCGCAGCGGCAGCTGCGGCGCGCTGCTGTTCTGGCAGCAGCACGTGCGCGGGGACAGCCTGCGCCGCCTGCACCTGGCCGCGCAAAGCGGGGAGACCCTGTTTTTCATGCTGCGTCCGCTCGCCGCCGCCCAGGAAGCCTCGCCCGCGCCGCTGCGCCTGGCGCTGCGCCCGGCCGCCGGCGGGATCGAGATCGGTTTTCTCAAACGCCGCGGGCCGCAGCGCGAAGCGCCGCTGTTCCTGCCCCTGGCTCCGTCGCTGTTGCAACGTCATGCGTCTTTGGATCGGCCTGTGCCTACCCCGGCTGTCGCTCGAAGTCTTCTGCCCGAACTGGTCCAGTGACCCTGGCAGCGTCGTGCTGGAGCAGGACCGGGTGCTGGCCGCCTCGCCGCGGGCGCAGGCGGCCGGCATCGCCCCCGGCATGCGGCGCGGCGGCGTGACCATGCTGATGCCGGAGGCGGTGCTGCTGGAGCGCGATCCGGCGCGCGAGGCCGAGGCCATCCACGCCGTGGCCATGGCCATGCTCCAGTACACGCCGCAGGTGGCGGCGGCGGAGGAAGCCAGCCTGCTCCTGGACGTGGGCGCCAGCCTGCGCCTGTTCGGCGGCGCGCCCGCCCTGTGCCGGCGCCTGCGCGCCAGCCTGCGCGCGCTCGGCTTCACGGCGCGCCTGAGCTGCGCGCCGACCGCGCGCGGCGCCTGGCTGCTGGCCCGCCACGGGCGCGGCCGGGTGCTGCGCCTGCCCTCGCTGGTGCGCCGCCTGGACCGGCTGGCCGTGGGCCTGCTGCCGCCGGCGCGCGCGTATGCCGACTGGTTCGACGGCATCGGCTGCCAGAGCCTGGGCGAGCTGCGCCGCCTGCCGCGCCCCGGCCTGCAGCGGCGCTGCGGCAAGCCGCTGCTGGAGCTGCTGGACGCGGCCTACGGCCAGGCGCCGGAACTGTTCGAATGGATCGAGGCCCCGGTCACCTTCCGCGCCCGGCTGGAGCTGTTCGACCGCATCGAGCACGCCGAGGCGCTGCTGGCCGGCGCCCAGCGCCTGCTGCAGCAGATGACGGGCTGGCTGTGCGCGCGCCAGCTCGCGGTCGAGCGCGTGACGCTGGCGCTGGAGCACGAGCGCGGGCGGGTGGCTCGGCCGCCCACCATGCTCGACATTGCCTTGTCGGAAGCGACCTGGCGCGACGAGCATCTGGTGCGCCTGCTGAAGGAACGTCTCGCGCGCCAGGTGCTGGAAGCGCCGGTGATCGGCCTGGTGCTGGAAGCGCCCCAGGTGCAGCCGATGGAGCCGCCCAGCGAATGCCTGTTCCCGGAGCCGGGCGGCAGCGAGGAGGACCAGCAGCGCCTGTTCGAATTGCTGGCCGCGCGGCTGGGGCCCGAGAACGTGCTGCAGGCCGTGCCCCAGGCGGACTACCGCCCGGAGCTGGCCAATGTGTGGGTGCCGGTGCAGATGAAGCTGCGGCCGGCCGCGGCCCGCGCCCAGCTGCCGCGCCCGGCCTGGCTGCTGGCCAAGCCGATCGCGCTCCTGATGCGCGATCACCGCCCGTTCTACGGCTCGCCGCTCAAGATGGTGTCCACTCCGGAGCGGATCGAAGCCGGCTGGTGGAGCCAGTCGCAGACGCGCGACTACTTCATCGCGCAGGGACAGGACCACGCCTACTACTGGGTCTACCGCGAGCGCATCATGGGTGACGCGCAACAGGCCGAGCCGCGCTGGTTCCTGCACGGCCTGTTCGGCTGAGCATGCTTACTTGAGCGGGGCCAGGATGGTCGCGAGACGGTCCGGCGTGTTGGGGATGCGCTCCAGGTGCGGGTAGCGCAGGCCGGCGTGGTAGTCGAGCTTCACGACGCGGAACACGTTGCCCTTGCGGACCAGCAGTTCGATCGGCTCCTTGCCGTTCTGGGCCGCCTTGATGGCCGCCTTCAGCACGTCCGGCTTGTAGGCCTTGTTGTTGACCGCGACCAGGGTGGTGGCGCCGGACAGGCCGGCGTTGAAGCCCAGGCCGTCCCACTGCACGCCGACGATGCCGCCGTCGCTCTTGACCGAGAAGCCGAGCGAATAAGTGAAGTCGGTGAACTTGTTGCGCTCCTCGCCGGCCTTGATGAGGTCGGTCGGCGTGTCCTTGAATACCAGCTTCCAGCCGGCGCGCGCCAGGCCGTCCAGCGGGGCCGGGCCGTTGTTGTCCAGGCGCGCGCGCAGGAAGGCGGCCCAGTCGTAGTCCTGCACGCCGCGCAGCGCCTTCACCACGTCGTCGAAGGTGTAGTAGGCCGGACCGATGCTGCCGTTGTCGACGCCGAAGAAGACGCGCGCGAAATCGTCCAGCGAGCGCTTGTCGCCGGACAGCTCGCGGATCTTGGTGTCCACGTCCAGCCAGATCAGTTCACCTTCGGAGTAGTAGTCCTCGCTGCGCTGCCAGCTGGACCAGCCGAGCGGGCGGCGCATGGCGACGATCGGGTCGTTCACCGTGTCCTGCACCGTGCGCCAGGAGCGGCCGCGGATGCTGGCGTAATGCGCCGCCGTCAGCGCCAGCGAATCGCGCGTGCCCTGGGCCGACACCAGGCCCGAACGGGCGCCCAGCACCTCGCCCCAGAACTGGGTCTGGCCCTCGTACACCCACAGCAGGCTGTTTTGCAGCGGCACGTTGAAGTTGGGGACGTTCTGGTCGGCCGGGCGGCGGAACTTGCCGTTCCAGGAGTGCGTGTACTCGTGCGGCAGCAGGTCGCGCACCGGCTCGTTCTTGGCCCACTCCGTGAAGTAGCCCGGCTTGACGCCGTTCTCGCTCGACTGATGGTGCTCGCGCCCGATGCCGCCGAAGTCCTCGGACAGGGCGAACAGGAAGTCGTAGTGCTTGTAGTGGTGCGACTGGAACAGCTTGGCCGCCTGCTGCACCAGGGCGCGGTGCGGGGCCAGCTGCTCCGGCTTGGCTTCCAGGCTCTCCGGATTGTCGGCCACGACGTTCAGCATGACCGGCACCCTGGCGCCCGGATCGAGGTCGTAGCGCTTGAAGTAGCGGCCCGCGAACAGGGGCGAATCGACCAGGGTCTCGAGGTCGGTCGGCTTGAAGCGGACCAGGTCGCCGTCGCGGCGCTCGGTTTCCAGCGCCGTGCCGTACTGCCAGCCGGCGGGCAGGGTCAGGTTGGCCTGGACCGGGATGCCGCGGGTGGCGTAACCGGCCGGGTACAGCGCCATCGACAGCCACTGCACGCCGAGGATGTCGCCCGTCATGGTGATGCGGCCCTGGCTCTGGTCCACCGGCGACAGGTATTCGTATTGCGCCTCGAGCGCGGTGGCGCCGGCCGGCACCTCCACGTGGAAGGCATGGACGTTGACCGGATCGCGCTTCCACGTCACCGGCTTGCCGTTCGCGCTCAGGCGCAGGCCGGCGAACTGCATCAGCGGGCCGCTCGGGCCGTGATTCCCCGGCACCCACTCGGGGTACAGCAGGGTCATGGGGCCGGGCGCGGCGGGAATCGTGGCGCGCACGCGGAAGATGGCTTGGCCGACGTCGGTCGCGTCCACGTTCAGCACGATCGTGCCCGGGTAGGGGCGGTCGGCGGGGGCGGGAATGTCGGCGGCGGAGGCGCAGGAAAACGCGAGGGCGAGAGCGGCGAGCAGGGGGCGCAGGGTCATCTTGAATATGGGCAGGGTCAAGGTGGCGGCGAGTGTAGCACGCTGTTCAAAATTTTTATGTACCTACCCCTTGAAAGGCCTGGCGCCCGTCCTTAGATCGGAAGCAACGGATGCTTGCAGTCCTGGAGGTCCGTCCATTTATCGCTTGAACCTTGAAAGGATACTTATCATGCGTACTTTTGATCTCACCCCGCTGTACCGTTCCGCCATCGGCTTCGACCGCCTGGCCAACCTGCTGGAGACCCGCGCCGACGCCGCGCCCAGCTATCCCCCGTATAACATCGAGCTCGTGAGCGAGGACCAGTACCGCATCGTGATGGCGCTGGCCGGCTTCGACCGCTCGGAACTGGACATCACCACCGAGCGCGACAGCCTGGTGATCACCGGCCGCAAGCACAAGGAAGACCAGCAGAAGACCTATCTGCACCGAGGCATCGCCGCACGCGACTTCGAGCAGCGCTTCCAGCTGGCCAACCACGTGAAGGTGACCACCGCCTCCTTCGACAACGGCATGCTGACCATCGAACTGGTGCGTGAAGTGCCGGAAGCGCTGAAGCCGCGCAAGATCGCGATCAACGGCGCCGGCGAGAACGTCCAGGTGCTGGAGCAGCGCCAGGCCGCCTAAGCCGGGCATAGCCAGCGAGCCCTGATGCGACGGGGGCGACGGTGCAAGCCGTCGCCCCCGATTTTTTTTAAGAGACATCTAAGCTTGCTGCCGCAATATGTCAGGCGTAGACAAGCCACACCATCCACGCAGGAGAAACCATCATGCAGAACGACCGTGTTTACACTGCCATCACCGCCAAACGGCTCACGCTCGCCCTTGCAACGGCAGGGGTGATCGGCGGAGCCGTGGGGGCGCTGACGGTCAACCACAACAACGCCATCGCCGAACCGGCGCCGGTGGTCGCCGCCGCGGCCGGCGTGACGACCGGCGCCGCCGGCCCGGCCGCCACCGTCGCCCTGCCGGACTTCACCTCCATCGTCTCGCGCATGGGGCCGGCCGTGGTCAACGTCAGCGTGACCGGCTCGATCAAGACCAACGCCGCCGCCCAGGGCATGGACCCGTTCGGCGACGACCCGTTCTTCGAATTCTTCCGCCGCTTCCAGGGGCCGCAGCGGCGCATGCCGCGCGAGGTGCCGATGCACGGCCTGGGTTCCGGCTTCATCGTCGACCAGAGCGGCATCATCCTGACCAACGCCCACGTCGTGCGCGACGCCAAGGAAGTGACCGTCAAGCTGCATGACCGGCGCGAGTTCCGCGCCAAGGTGCTCGGCTCCGATCCGAAGACCGACGTCGCCGTGCTCAAGATCGACGCCAAGAACCTGCCGACGGTCCCGATCGGCCACTCCAGCGACCTGAAGGTGGGCGAGTGGGTGCTGGCCATCGGCTCCCCCTTCGGCCTCGAATCGAGCGTGACGGCGGGCGTGGTGAGCGCCAAGGGCCGCTCGCTGGGCGACGAATCGAACGTGCAGTTCATCCAGACCGACGTCGCGGTCAACCCGGGCAACTCGGGCGGCCCGCTGTTCAACACGCGCGGCGAGGTGGTCGGCATCAACTCGCAGATCTACAGCCAGACCGGCGGCTACCAGGGCCTGTCGTTCGCGATCCCGATCGACCTGGCCTTCCGCATCAAGGACCAGATCGTTTCGACCGGCAAGGTGCAGCATGCGCGCCTGGGCGTGACGATCCAGGAAGTGAACCAGACCTTCGCCGACTCCTTCAAGCTCGATACGCCGGAAGGCGCGCTGGTGGCCAGCGTCGAGCGCGGCGGCCCGGCCGACAAAGCGGGCCTCAAGTCCGGCGACGTGGTCAGGAAGATCAACGGTCAGGCCGTCGTGGCCTCGGCCGACCTGCCGGCCGCCCTGTCGGTGGCCCGTCCGGGCGACAAGGTGGTGCTCGACGTCTGGCGCGACGGGAAAATGCAGCAGATCACCGCCAAGCTGGGCAGCGCCGACGACAAGCTGGCGCAGAACGACGCGGACGAATCGGGTGGGGCGGACAGCAGTGCCAAGCTGGGCTTGGCGCTGCGTCCTCTCGAGCCGGTCGAGAAGCGCCAGTCCGGGATCGCCTCGGGCCTCGTGGTCGAGGACGTGGGCGGGGCCGCGGCCGCGGCCAACGTCCAGCCGGGTGACGTGCTGCTGTCGGTGAACGGCCATCCCGTCACCTCGGTCGACCAGGTGCGCGACATCGTGCGCAAGTCGAGCAAGTCGGTCGCCTTGCTGATCCAGCGCGGGAATGACAAAATCTTCATTCCGGTGCGGATCGGATAAGACGAAAGGAAAGCGATGCGGCTCTTGCTGGTGGAGGACGACACGATGATCGGCGAAGTGGTGCTCGACCAGCTCAGGGCCGAGCACTACGCCGTCGACTGGGTCAAGGACGGGGCCATGGCCGATACGGCCTTGCAGACCCAGACCTACGACCTGGTCGTGCTCGATCTCGGCCTGCCCAGGAAGGACGGGCTGGAGGTGCTGCGCACCATGCGCGCCCGCAAGGACCGCACGCCGGTCCTGATCGCCACCGCGCGCGACGCGGTGCAGGACCGCATCGCCGGCCTGGACGCCGGCGCCGACGACTACGTGCTCAAGCCCTACGACCTGGACGAGCTGCTGGCGCGCATCCGCGCCTTGCTGCGGCGGGCCGCGGGGCGCGCCGAGCCGACCTTCGAATACCGGGGCATCAAGATCAATCCCGCCACGCGCGAGGTGGAGGCAGACGGCGCGCCCGTCACCCTGTCGGCGCGCGAATGGGCGGTGCTGGAGGCGCTGATCGCGCGTCCCGGCGTGGTGCTCTCGCGCGCCCAGCTGGAGGAAAAGCTGTACAGCTGGCGCGACGAGGTCAGCAGCAACGCCGTCGAAGTCTACATCCACGGCCTGCGCAAGAAGCTGGGCAGTGACCTGATCCAGAACGTGCGCGGGGTGGGCTACATGGTCCCCAAGCTATGAGGATGACGCACTCCCTGCGCGGCCGCCTCCTGTGGTTCCTGCTGGCCGCGATCTCGCTGGCGGCCATCGCGCAGGCGGCCATCGCCTACCGCACCGCGCTGCGCGACGCCAACGACATCTTCGACTACCACATGCAGCAGATGGCCATGGCGCTGCGCTCCGGCGCGCCGCTGACCAACCTGCAAGGCTACGGCGCCGATCCGGAAGCGGGCAACGACGACCTGGTGGTGCAGGTCTGGACCCCGGACGGGGTGCAGGTGTTCCGCACCGTCTCGCGCGCGCACCTGCCGCAGCGCGCCGTGCTGGGTTTTTCCAACGTGGTCGCCAACGGCACCACCTACCGCGTGTTCTCGGTCCAGACCAGCGCCCAGACGGTGCAGGTGGCCCAGGACCTGGCAGTGCGCCGCCACCTGGCCGGCAATCTCGCGCTGCGCACCACGGGACCGATCCTGGTGATGGTGCCGGTGCTGATGCTGGTGGTGTGGTGGGTGGTGAGCGGTTCGCTCAAACCCGTGGCGCGGGTGCGTTCGCAGTTATCCGAGCGCCAGGCGGACGACCTGTCGGCGGTGTCGGACAACGGCCTGCCGGACGAAGTGCGCCCGCTGGTGCAGGAGCTGAACCTGCTGTTCGGCCGGGTGCGCGCCGCGTTCGAGGCGCAGCAGCACTTCGTGGCCGACGCCGCGCACGAACTGCGTACGCCCCTGGCCGCCCTGCGCCTGCAGGCCCAGAGCCTGGAGCGGGCCGAGACCCCGGAGGCGCGCAAATTGGCCGTGGACCGGCTCACCTCCGGCATCGAGCGCGCCACGCGCATGGTCGAACAGCTCCTGGTGCTGGCGCGCCAGGAAGCGACCGACACCCTGCCCGAGACGCAGGTCGACCTGGCCGAGCTGGCGCGCCGCGCGGTAGGCGACATGGCCGGGGTGGCCGCGCACAAGCACATCGACCTGGGGCTGGACCGCGCCGATTCCGCGCCGGTGCGCGGGCAGGGCGACGCGCTCATGGTCATGCTGCGCAACCTGATCGACAACGCCATCAAGTACACGCCGGAAGGCGGGACGGTCAATCTCGAGGTGCACGCCGCCGGCAAGGGCGCGCGGGTCGTGGTGGAGGACAGCGGGCCGGGGATCGCGCCGGAGGAACGCGAGCGCGTGTTCGACCGCTTCTACCGCATCGCCGGCAGCGAGGCCGCCGGCAGCGGCCTGGGGCTGGCGATCATCAAATCCATCGCCGACCGGCACCAGGCGCGCATCGAGCTGGGCAGCTCCGAGCGCCTGGGCGGCCTGCGCGTGACCGTCAGCTTTTAGCCGTCATCCCCGCGAATGCGGGGACCCCTGGTAAGACGTTGGCCGCAACGCATCAGCGCAGAGGTCCCCGCTTGCGCGGGGATGACGGTTGTCGGCGCTCAGGCCGACATCGAAACGCGGCCGCCGATCAGGATCTCTTTTCCGTCGAGCTGGGTGAGCAGCAGGCACGGATTGTCCACCGCCGCGCCCTGGTGCAGGCGCAGCGGACGGCCGAGCAGGGCGGTAAGCGCCCCGGCCGCGACGCCGGTGGCGCTGTCTTCCAGGGCCGGGTCGAGGTGGTTGAAGTTGCGGCCTTCGAAGGCGCCGTCGGGCCGGGCGCAATAGGCGTAGATGCCGTTGATGCCGTGCGCCGCGCTCCAGGCGCCGATGGCCGCCAGGTCGGGCGCCAGGGCGTTCAGGGCGGTACGGTCGGGCACTTGCACCAGCAGCTTGGGGCTGCCGACCGAGGCGGCGCGCGGCGGCGCGACCGGTTCCAGCGCGGGCGCGCGCAGCAGGTCGCGCAGGGTATCCAGCGGCACCGGGGGCGTTGCCACCTCGGTGCTGGCGGCGCGCACGTAGGCGATGTCGCCCTCCCGGCTCAGGGTCAGGGGCTGGCCGTGCCAGGCGGTGTGCACGGTGAGCGGGCCTTCGATGGCCAATTCGGCCGCGGCGGCCAGCGAGGCGTGCATGCACAAGGGGCTGCGCTTGTGGGGGTAGTAGTAGTCCAGGCGCCAGCCGTGCGCGTCCTGGTCCAGGAACACGCAGGCCGGCTTGCGGCGCTCGGCCGCGAAGGCCAGGCGCCAGTCCGTGTCCGCCGGGGCGTCGTAGACCACCAGGGCGGCGTTCCCTTGTCCGGCTTGCAAGCCGAAGCACTTCCATTCCTGAATTCGCATGTCGGAAAAGTCTGAAGTTGCCTGTCAAGTCTTGTGCAGGCGGGTGAGATGGCTATACTGTGTTTTTATACAGTAGTTTTCGACTGCACCCATTGTAGCTTTTCTGCCATGTCTTTGCTGCCAGACTATGCGGAGCTGTTTTGCCTGACCAATTTCAGCTTTCTCCAGGGCGCCTCCCACGCGGAGGAGCTGGCGGAGCGCGCGGTCAAGCTCGGCTATTCCGCCCTTGCCATTACCGACGAGTGTTCGCTCGCGGGCGTGGTGCGCGCGCACGGCGTGGCCAAGAAGCACAAGCTGCCGCTCATCATCGGCGCCCATTTCCATCTGCAGCAGCGCGACGGCAGCCCTGCCCTGTCCCTGATCGCGCTGGCGCAGAACCGTCACGGCTACGGCAACCTGTCGGAGCTCATCACGCTGGCGCGCACGCGCAGCGGGAAGGGCAGCTATCTCATCCGCCCGGACGACTTCGCCGCGCCCGCGCCCGGCTTCGAACACCTGGCCGGGCTGCCGGACTGCCTGCTGATCCTCCTGCCCGCCTATCCCGGCCACGAGGCGCAGGACGTGGACCGCCTGCACACCCAGGCCGCGTGGATGGCGGCCACCTTCCCCGGCCGCTGCTGGATCGGCCTCAACCTCCTGCACCGCGCCTTCGACGAAGCCCACCGCGCCACGGTGGAGGAGGTCGCCCTGCAGCACGGCCTGGACGTGACGGCGGTGGGCCAGGTGTGCATGCACGTGCGTTCGCGCAAACCGCTGCAGGACACGCTGAGCGCCATCCGCATCGGCAAGCCGGTGGCCGCCTGCGGCTACGAGCTGGCCCAGAACGCCGAGCAGCACCTGCGCGCGCGCTTGCGTCTGGCCAACATCTATCCGCCCGAGGCGCTGGCCGAGACGGTGCGCATCGCGCGCCGGTGCACGTTTTCGCTGGACGAGCTGCGCTATGAGTATCCGGACGAGCTGGTGCCGCCCGGCGAAACGCCCTCGAGCTACCTGCGCAAGGAGACCTACATCGGCGCCCACCAGCGCTTCCCGGCCGGCATCCCCGCGCGGGTGCAGGAGCAGATCGAGCACGAGCTGGGGCTGATCGCGGAGCTGCGCTACGAGCCTTACTTCCTCACCGTGTACGACATCGTGCGCTACGCGCGCGGCATCGGCATCCTGTGCCAGGGCCGGGGCTCGGCCGCCAATTCGGCGGTCTGCTACTGCCTCGGCGTGACCGAGGTCGATCCTGCGCGCGGCAACCTGCTGTTCGAGCGCTTCATCTCCAAGGAGCGCGCGGAGCCGCCCGACATCGACGTGGACTTCGAACACCAGCGGCGCGAGGAGGTCATCCAGTACATCTACCGCAAGTACGGGCGGGAGCGGGCCGCACTGGCGGCGGTGGTCATCTCCTACCGCCCCAAGAGCGCGCTGCGCGACAGCGGCAAGGCGCTCGGCATCGATCCGGCCATCGTGGACAAGGCGGCCAAGTCCCACCACTGGTTCGACAGCCGCGCCGACCTGCTGCAGCGCCTGGCCGAGATCGGGCTCGATCCGGAAGCCGACGCCACCTTGCAATGGGCCACGCTGGCCATGCAGCTGCTGGGCTTTCCGCGCCACCTGTCCCAGCATCCGGGCGGCTTCGTCATCGCGCGCGGCAAGCTGTCGCGCCTGGTGCCCATCGAAAACGCGGCCATGGAGGAGCGCAGCGTCATCCAGTGGGACAAGGACGACCTGGAGGAACTCGGCCTGCTCAAGGTGGACGTGCTGGCGCTGGGCATGCTGTCGGCCCTGCGCCGCGCCCTGGAGCTGGTCGGCCAGCGGCGCGGCACCGAGTTCGCCATGCAGGACATTCCGGCCGAGGACCCGGCCACCTACGACATGATCTGCCGTGCCGACACCGTGGGCGTGTTCCAGATCGAGTCGCGCGCCCAGATGAGCATGCTGCCGCGCATGCGGCCGCGCACCTTCTACGACCTGGTGATCGAGGTCGCGGTGGTGCGCCCGGGCCCGATCCAGGGCGGCATGGTCCACCCCTACCTGCGCCGGCGGCAGGGCATCGAGCCGGTGGTCTATCCCAAGCCGGAGATGAAGATCGCGCTCGAACGCACGCTCGGCGTGCCGATCTTCCAGGAGCAGGTGATGCAGGTGGCGATGCTGGCGGCCGGCTTCACGCCGGGCGAGGCGGACCAGCTGCGGCGCGCCATGGCGGCCTGGAAGCGCAAGGGCGGGCTGGAGAAGTACTACCACCGCATCGTGCACGGCATGCTCGAACGCGGCTACGACCTGCAGTTCGCCGAGAGCATCTTCAGCCAGATCCAGGGCTTCGGCGAATACGGCTTTCCCGAGTCGCACGCGGCCAGCTTCGCCCTGCTGGCCTACGCCAGCTCCTGGCTCAAGTGCCACGAGCCGGCCGCCTTCGTGTGCGCCCTGCTCAACAGCCAGCCGATGGGCTTCTACAGTCCATCCCAGCTGGTGCAGGACGCGCGCCGCCACGACGTGCCGGTGCGCCCGGTGGACGTGACCATCAGCACCTGGGACTGCACGCTGGAGGAAGTGGACGCGACCGGCGCGCGCCAGCCGGCCGTGCGCCTGGGTCTGTGCCTGGCGCGCGGCATGCGCCAGGAGACGGCCCTGCGCATCGAGGAGGCGCGCGCGATCCGTCCCTTCGCCAACGTGGACGACCTGGCGCGCCGCGCCCAGGTGGACCGTCACGACCTGCAGGTGCTGGCCGCCGCCAACGCGCTGCTGCCGCTGGCCGGGCACCGCCGCGCCGCGCTGTGGCAGGCCGTGGGCGCCGTCGCGGACAAGGACTTGCTGCGTCCGACCACGCCGCGCGAGGACACGCCGGTGCTGGCCGCGCCCAGCGAGGGCGAGGAGATCATCGGGGACTACCGGGCGCAGGGACTCACGCTGGGCCGTCATCCGGTGGAGCTGCTGCGCGCCCAGTTGACCAAGCGGCGCTTCCTGCCGGCGTCCGTGCTGGCGGACTTCCAGGACGGGCAGCTGGCGCGCGCCTGCGGCCTCGTCACCGTGCGTCAGCGCCCGTCCACGGCCAAGGGCGTGCTGTTCCTGACCATCGAGGACGAGACCGGCAACGTGAACGTGATCATCTGGCCCAAGCTGATCGAGCAGCAGCGGCGCGAGGTGCTCAGTGCGCCGCTGCTCGGCATCTACGGCATCTGGCAGCGGGAAGGGGAGGTGCGCCACCTGGTGGCCAAGCGGCTGGTGGACTTGTCGCCCTTGCTGGGGCGCCTGACCACGCGCAGCCGTAATTTCTGCTAGCCGTATCGGATGGAGCGGCGAAGCGCCGCGCGCCGCGCGCCAGATCGGGCATGCGCGCCACGCAGGGCCGGACGGGCGGCGCCTGGCGCTTCGCCAATCCTAGGACAGCAGCATGCCGGCATCCTTCGGGTCGCCGAACAAATCCTCCTCCTGGCCGGCGCCGACGCGGTAGAAGCGCTCGATCTCGTGCCTCCAGTGCGGGTCCGACATGTCGGGCCAGTGGTCGGTATCGAAGCCGGGGGCGTTTTCGATGCGCTCCTTGGACATGTCCAGCGTGAAGCGCTTGTTGACGGTATCGAGCTGGAGCAGGTTCCAGGGCACGGCGAACAGCTTCTCGCCCAGGGTCAGCAAACCGCCGCTGGACAGGATCGCGTAGGCGATGGTCCCGTCGCGCATGTCGAGCATGATCTCCTTGATCTCGCCGAGATGTTCGTTCTCGTGGTTGTGCACGTGGTCTCCGATCAGCGTGTCCGCCCCCATCAACTCGGGGCTCGGGCCTTTGCGACCGTGGTCCACGTACATGCCGTAAGCGTCGCGTTCTTCATAGGACATGGTGGCTCTCCCGTTGAAAACCGCAGACTAGAACCGCGCCGCATCCCGGTCTGTACGTTGTCACACGGTTGCGCCACCGCTCGGCCCGCCGATTGGCGCCGCCGCTGACGGTCAGCGCGTCGCGCCCGCCTGCGCGCGCAGGCGCGCGATCCGCTCCGCGCTGGACGGGTGGCTGGACAGGTAGCCCAGGCTGGAGCGCATCCAGGCCGGCAGCTCCTCTTCGTCCATTCCTTTGCCGCGCAGGTAGGTGCGCAGGCTTTCGAACACGCCGGCGTAAGCGGCTACCGGCACGTCGTGCGCGCGCAGCAGGGCGACCGCGTAGTCATCCGCTTCCGTCTCCATCGCCCGCGAATACTTCATGTTGGTGGCCAGCGCCGGCAGCGCCGATGCCACCGCGGAGAAGTCGCCGAACAGCGCCCATGACGCGCCCAGCGTCAGCGAAGACTGCGCCAGCGCGCGCACCGAATGCCGCTTCTGGACGTGGCCGATCTCGTGCGCGAACACGCCGGCCAGGCTGTCTTCGATGTCTTCGATGTCGCCATCCTCCGGCAGCAGCATCTTGACCATGTCGTCGGTCAGCACGATCGTCCCATTGGGCAGGGCGAAAGCATTCGGACCGACATCCGGCACCTGGCGCACGATCAGGCGCAGCGGCATGCGGGTCGAGACGGGCAGGGTGCGGTCGAACACGGCGCGCAGCTGCGCAACACGTTGCGCTGAGAAGCGCGAAGGCTGCAGCAAATGGTGTTCGAGCGCCTGCTCGGCCGTGTCGCCCAGGCGCTGATCCATCGACTCCGGAATCGCCGCGGCGATGCGTTCGGCCAGGGCCGGAATGCCGAGCGTCCAGGCCAGCACCACGGACACCACCAGCCCGGCCAATGCCGCCAGCGCGCCCGGCCACTTGGCTTGCCAGAGCTCGACGCGTGACGGCCGGTAGTCAAGCGCCTGCACCAGCGCGTGGCGGCCCGCTTCGTCCGCCACTTCGCAATGGGTTCCGTCCGGCAGTTCCAGCACGGCGGCGGCCTGCTCGAACGGCTCCAGCAGGCGCAGCTCGCTCACCGGCACCTGGCGCGTGAGGTCGGCGCCGACCAGGGACAGGAAACCGTCGCGCACGAACAGGTCCACAGCGTGGGCGCGGGCCGACAGACCGTCGAAATAAGTGGCTGCGATCATGCGTGTACCTTTACCAAGAGAGGTCGAAACCGAAGATGTCGGCCGCGCCTTCGCCGGCCGCGCCGGTGTCCTCCTGCGTGGCGTCGGCGAGCAGTTCATCGAGCGGGCGCGTGGTGTGGACTGTCATGTGCTCGACCCGATAGCGGTGCGTCGCGACGGCGGCCCAGGGGCGGTACAGGCCCAGCGTCAGCAACGTGAGGACGACGTTCCTGGTCTGCAGTTTCAGGTAGCCGCGTGCCGACAGCCGCGACGCGAAGGACAGGCCGTCCAGGCGGGTCGCATTCCACACGTGGTTGAAAATGCGGACGAAAACGTAGGGGCCGGTCAGGAGATAGAACACGTATACGCCCAGCACGGCGCCCAGCACGCCCGTGATGGCGGCGCCCTTGGCGTTTCCGTGCAGGAGCATCTGCAGGCCGAACGCGGCCACGATCAGGATCAGCACCATCGCCACGATCCCGGCCAGCGCGATCCCGGCGGCGGCCAGGTAGATCAGGAAGAACTCGCGGTAGCGGCCGCCGTACTCGGCGCGGGCGGCGCCAAAGCGAAGGTGGCCCTGCTGGAAGGCGCGCAGTTGGGCGTGCACGAGCGGCCAGGCGAGAAAGCCCAGCCACGACAAGCCGATCACCCAGGCCGGCGCGCCGCCCTGCGCCAGCAGGCCGGGCCCCAGCAGGATCAGGAGCGCCGGTCCATAGGCCAGGTAGGCGCCGCCCGTGCCACCGTCGAAGCCGAAGCGGATGCCGCGGTAGCTGGTGTTCCGGCTCCGAAAGCGCAGCGAGTTGAGCATCAGGTAGGGCAGGGCCAGCACCAGCCCCGCCGCGGTGGCCACGCCGGCCGCGAACGAGAAGCCGAAGGCATAGTGATAGGCCACGGCCAGGACCACGGCCAGCACGCGTCCGCGCAGGATCGCCAGCGGCGCGCCGTGGAAGCGGAACACCGCCCCGGCCAGCACCGTGTTGCGGTCGAAGTACTGCAGGCGCCGCGCCTTGGCCCAGGCCGAGTAGACGCCCAGCGTGAGCACGGTCAGCAGCAGGTTGACGATCCAGATGCGGAAGTATTCGTGGCCGCTGCCGGTAAAGCGCAGCGCGTAGACGTGCGGCTGCTGCGCCTGCGGCGGCGCCGGATCGGCCGGCGAGAGGAGGGCGGTGTTTTCCATGGCGAGCGATTGTACTTGTGTCGTGATAAAAATAGTATAAAAATCAACAAATACGGCGGGCCCGGAATACGCTATAATTTCAATTTCCCGCGCGTGCCGTTCGGCACTCACTAGCAAATGACCAAATTTGTCTTCGTTACTGGCGGTGTCGTGTCGTCCCTGGGCAAGGGGATCGCCGCTGCCTCCCTCGCTGCGATCCTCGAATCGCGCGGCCTCAAAGTCACCATG
>DASRUW010000509.1:0-12706 GCA_035655255.1 Telluria sp.
CCTGCCGCCGCCTGATGGCCTGGCTGGAGGAGGGCGACCGCTGGCCCGCGAGCCTGGTCTGGCTGGCCGCCTGCGCCTTCGCCGCCGACTGGGCCGGTCTGCACTTCATGGTCGGAGCCTTCCTGGCCGGCGCGGTCCTCGACGCGCACTGGTTCGACCAGCGCAAGATGGACCAGCTGCGCCACCATGTGCTGCTGGTGCTGATGCCGGTCTTCTTCCTCTCCACCGGCCTGAAGACCAACTGGGCGCTGGGCGGCGTGGCCGTGCTGGTTGCCGCCGCGGCCCTGCTGGCGGCCTCGGTGGCCGGCAAGCTCGCGGGCGTGCGCCTGGCCGGCCGCATCCTGGGCTGGGCCCAAGGGGAGGCATCCATCATCGGCTGGCTGCTCCAGACCAAGGCCCTGATCATGATCATCTTCGTCAACATCCTGCTGGATAAAGGGCTGATCACCAGCGAGACCTTCACGGCCCTGCTGCTGATGGCCGTGGCGAGCACCATGCTGACCGTCCCCCTGGTTCACCCGCGCCTGCAGCGGGTGGAAGGGCTGGCCGCGCGCTCCGCCTGAAGCGGGGTGTCCGTTTCCGGACACCCCTGCCCGTGCCGGTACAGCGGCTACCGGCGACAACGGCATCTTTCCCTCTGGCGGGGGGCTGGCACGCGCCTTGCAATAGAGCAGGCATGGACCAGCCTATCAATCCCGACACCCTCCAGCGCCGCCGCCGTTTGCGCATGGCCGCCGCCGTCGCCGTTCTCGCCAGCGTGTGCGCGGGCGCCTGGGCCCTGAACCGCGCGATCCGGCCCGCCATCGACCTCAAGGACGTCGTGGTCGCCCAGGTCCAGCGCGGCGCCCTGGCCAATGCCGTTTCCGCCACCGGCACCGTGGTGCCGGTGCACGAGGAGACCGTCACCAGCCCGGCCACCACGCGTGTGGCCAAGGTGTTCGCCAAGCCGGGCAAGCAGGTCGCGGCCGGCGAAGTGCTGCTGCAACTGGACGACAAGGAGATCCGCCTCGGCATCGAGAGCCTGAAGGAGCAGCTCGCGCAGCAAGAGAACAAGATCGCCGGCCTGACGCTGGACATGGACCAGAAACGCAAGCAGATCGTCAGTGCGATCGAGCTGCTGGAGCTGGACCTGCGCAGCGCCCAGGCCAAGTGGCAGCGCTACCAGGCCTTGCGCACCAGCGGCGCCGTCTCCGGCGAGGACATGCTGACGGCGGAACTGAACGTCTCGCGTATCCAGGTGCAGCTGCGCCAGCAGCGCGAGCAGATCGAAGACACGCGCCGCTCCACCAATACGGCCATCGACGGCGCCCGGCTGCAGAAGGCGATCCTGCAAAAGCAGCTCGCCCAGCAGGAAGACCGCCTGGCCCAGGCCCAGGTGCGCGCGCCCTTCGCCGGGGTGCTGACCACCATCGTCGAGGACGAAGGCGCCAGCGTGAACGCCGGGCAGCTGGTCGCGCGCGTGTCGGATCTCTCCAACTTCAAGGTCGAAGCCACGCTGTCGGACTTTCACGCCAACAGCCTGGCCGCCGGCCTGCCGGTGCGGATCGAACAGGGCGGCCAGGTCCTGACCGGCAAAGTGCAGACCGTGCTGCCCGAAATCCAGAACGGCACGATGAAGGTCCTCGTGTCGCTCGACCAGCCGAACCATCCGCTCCTGCGCAACAAGCTGCGCGTGGACGCGTGGATCGTCACCGGCAGCACCTCGGGCACCCTGGTGGCTACAGCCGGACCGGCCTTCAACGGCCGCGGTTCGCAATCCATCTTCCGCATCGACGGCGCCAAGGCCGTACGCACCACCATCGACGTCGGCAACAGCGACGGCAAGGCAGTCGAGATCGTGCACGGCGCGCGTGAAGGCGACCGCCTGATCGTCTCCGACATGAAACGCTTCAAGGACATCGACACCATCCGCATCCACGAATGAACACAGGAACCGACATGATCAAGCTGAAAAAAGTGAGCAAGACCTACCGCACCGACAAGGTCGAGACCCTGGCCCTGCGGGACATCGACCTCGAGATCGCGCGCGACGAATTCGTCGCCATCATGGGCCCCAGCGGCTGCGGCAAGAGCACCCTTCTGAACCTCATCGGCCTGCTGGACCGGCCCGGCACGGGCACTATTGAAGTGGCGGGCAAGCAGATCGCCACGCGCAAGGACAAGGAACTGGCGCGCCTGCGCAACCGGACCTTCGGCTTCGTGTTCCAGAGCTTCCATCTGATTAACGACCTGCGCGTGATCGACAACGTGGAACTGCCGCTCCTGTACCGGAACACGTCGGCCTCCGAACGGCGCAAGCTGGCCGAGGCCGCGCTGGCGCGGGTGGGCCTGGGCGCGCGCATGGAGCACTACCCGAACCAGCTGTCCGGTGGCCAGCAGCAGCGCGTGGCCATCGCCCGCGCCATCGTCGGCGACCCGCAAGTCCTGCTGGCGGACGAACCGACCGGCAACCTCGATAGCAAGATGGGCGAGGAGGTGATGGACATTCTCCACCGGCTCAACGACGAGGGCACGACCGTGGTGATGGTGACCCACGACGAGCGCCAGGCGCGCCAGGCCGGGCGCATCGTGCGCGTATTCGACGGCCAGCTGGTCGCCTGAGGAGCCGTCATGTTCCGCAACTATCTGCTCACCGCGTGGAAGGTCTTCACGCGCCGCAAGCTGTACACCGCGATCAACCTGACCTGCATCGTCCTCACACTGGTCGTGCTGCTGGTCGTGACCGCGCTGCTGGAATATGCCTTCTTTCCGGGCGGAGTCGAACGAAAGAGCGACCGCATGCTGCAGGTTTCCAGCCTGACGCTGACGAATGCCGACCACACCGCGACGCACCGCTCTCCGATCGGCTACAAGATCGTCGACCGCTACCTGCGCACCATTCCCGGCGTCGAGGCGGTGGCTGCCGTCTCGAGCCCGCAGAGCGTCTCGGTCTTTCGCGAAGGGCAGATCAGCCAGGCCGTCATGCGGCGCGCCGATGCGGCGTACTGGCAGATCCTGGATTTCAATGTCGTCCGGGGCGCGCTGCCGACTGCCGGCGATGTGGCGCAGGGCCGCTTCGTGGCCGTGCTGAACGAAAGCACGGCGCGCCGCCTGTACGGCTCTGTCGATGTGGTGGGGCAAACGCTGAACGCCGCGGGGCAGGCTTTTCGCATCATCGGCGTCGTGGAGAACGTCTTGCATGTGAACGCCTACGCCGATATCTGGGTGCCGGTGACCACGTACCCATCCACCGCCTATCGGCAATCGCTGGACGGCAGTTTCTCGGGACTGCTGCTGGTTCGGGACACGGGTGACCTGCCGCGCGTGCAGCGCGCCATTGCCAGCGCGGCCCGCACCGTGCAGTCGGACGACCCCAAGGAATGGACAAAGGCCTACTTCTGGGGCGATTCGAAGCTCGAGATGTTCGCGCGCGGACTCTTGGGCAACGACCAGCAGCAGGATGCCGGAGCAACCGAGCTGCTGGCCCTGATCGGCGGCGCCATGTTGATCTTCATGCTCCTGCCCGCGCTCAACCTCGTCAACCTCAACGTGGGCCGCATCATGGAGCGCAGCGCGGAGATCGGCGTGCGCAAGGCGTTCGGCGCCACCAATCGCCAGCTCGTGGTCCAGTTCATCGTCGAGAACGTGTTGCTGAGCCTGGCCGGCGGGGTGCTCGGCCTGCTCCTGGCACAGGGAGTACTCATGTGGCTCAATGCCGCGGACATCATCCCCTACCTCAAATTGAACATCAATCTCACCGTGTTTGCGCTCGGTCTGGTGATCGCGGCAGTCTTCGGTGTGTTGTCCGGCGTGATCCCGGCCTGGAAGATGGCGCGTCTCGACCCGGTGCATGCCTTGAAAGGAGTTTCCTGATGCTGCGACATATCTTTAAGCTGGTATGGAAGCGCAAGCTGCACCACGCGCTGTTGACGCTGGAGATCCTGCTGGCATTCGTCGTGATCTTCGCCGTCGCCGCGATCGCGGTGCGAAATGCGCAGGTTTACCACCAGCCGATCGGGATGGATTATCAGGACGTGTGGTCGGTGGAGATCCAACGGCCGGACAGCCAGGCGGTGACTGCCGATCCGGATGCGGTCGACCTGCTGCGGCGCACCGTTGGCGGCTTGCCCGAGGTGGAAAGCGTCGGATTCCTCACGTTTTCGCCCTTCGACAACTCGACGATGCGCACCGGCTTCGCCCGCGCCGACCGCTCGGGCCAGTTCGACGCGTCGACGATTCAGGCGGACGTGGGGGCCATGCGGGTACTGCGCGTTCCGATCGAGGAAGGGCGCGCGTTCGTGGACTCCGATTCCGCCACCGAGCGCCTGGCAGTCGTCAACCGCAGCATGGCCAAGCGGCTGTTCGGGGACCGTTCTCCCCTGGGTCTGAAGATCTGCAACAACGACGACACGGTGAACCTGCTGCGGGTCGTTGGCGTGGTCGACGATTTCCGTCCGCAAGGCGAACTCGAGTCCCCCACGCCGTTCGTCATTCAGCGCTTCGTGCCGGGTGGACGGGGCGACTTGCGCAGCATGCTGCTCCGCCTGAAGCCCGGGGTGACGCGTTCCTTCCAGGAGCGCCTCGAGCACACGCTCAAGCAGGTCCGTCCGGGCTGGTCTTTCACGGTGGCGCCGTTGACCGACAAGCGCGCGGAACATCTGCGCGAGGGACTGATTCCTCTCATCGTCGCCGCCGTCATCGGGGTGTTCCTGTTGCTGATGGTTGCCTTCGGCCTGTTCGGCGTGCTGTGGCAGAACGTATGGCGCAGGGTTCCGGAGATGGGGTTGCGGCGCGCCCTGGGGGCTACCGAAGGGCAGATCTATCGCCAGATCGTGGCCGAACAGATGGCGTTAAGCACGCTTGCGGTCGTGCTGGCCCTGGCTTTGCTGGTCCAGATTCCGATCACGGGAGCCGGCCGCGACATGCTCAATTGGAGCGTGTTCGTGGGAGCGGCGCTGGTATCGTCGCTGGTGATCTATCTGATATCCTTGCTGTGCGCTTTGTACCCCGGCTGGCGCGCGAGCCGCCTGCACCCGACCGAGGCGCTGCACTACGAATGAAACGATGGAATCCCACCGCAAGCATCGCATCCTGATCGTCGACGACGACGACGCCGTCCGCGCTTCGCTGGTCCTGCTGCTCAAGCAGGCCGGCTACGACGCCCACGCCTGCGCCGACGGCGCGCAGGCGCTGGCGCTGCTGGCCGCCGGCGCGTTCGACCTGGTCCTGCAGGACATGAACTTCTCGCTTGCCACCAGCGGCGACGAAGGGCTGGAGCTGCTCGGCGCGATCAAGGCCGTGCATCCGTCCCTGCCGGTGCTGCTGATGACCGCCTGGGGCTCGATCTCGCTGGCCGTGCGTGGCATGAAAGCGCAGGCCGCCAACTTCTTCACCAAGCCCTGGGATAACACCCAGCTGCTGGAACTGGTGCGCGCCACGCTTGACGCAGCGGCCGACGATCCGCAAGAGCGCGCCACCCGGCGCGGCCTGGACCAGCGCTTTGATTTTGGCGGTATCGTCGGCGAGCATCCGCGCCTGCTGGCGGTGCTGGCCACCATCGGCCAGGTCGCCGCGACCCGCGCGCCGGTGCTGATCCTGGGCGAGAGCGGGACCGGCAAGGAGATGGTGGCCGACGCCATCCACCGCAACAGCCCGCGCGCGAACGAAGCGATCGTGAAGATCAACATGGGCGCGATCCCGCCCACGCTGTTCGAGAGCGAGATGTTCGGCCACGTGCGCGGCGCCTTCACGGACGCCAAGAGCGACCGCGCCGGCCATGTCGCCGCGGCCAATCGCGGCACGCTGTTTCTTGACGAGATCGGCGAATTGAACCGTGCCGACCAGGTCAAGCTGCTGCGCGTGCTGCAGGACCAAAGCTACCGGCCCGTGGGCGCCAGCGCCTCGCAGCAGGCGGACGTGCGCATCGTCTCCGCCACCAACCGCGAACTGGCGGAGCTGGTGGCTTCCGGCGACTTCCGCGAGGATCTGTTCTACCGCCTGAACCTGATCACGATCCGCCTGCCCGCGCTGCGTGAGCGGCGCAGCGACATTCCACTGCTGGTGCGGCACATGGCGGAGCAGGTGGCCGCCGGCTACGGGCTGCCGCCGGTGAGCGTGTCGGACCAGGCGCTGGAGTGGCTGTCCGCCCAGCCCTGGCCGGGCAATATCCGCCAGCTGCGCCAGGCGGTGGAGCGCACCATCCTCCTGTCCGGGAAAAGCGAACTGGGTCAGGCCGACTTTGCCGCCGCCGCGCAGCACGAACACGCCAATGCCGGTGCGCTTGGCGTCGACGGCATGACGCTCGAGCAGGTCGAAAAGCTGATGATCGAGAAGGCGCTGGAACAGCACCAGGGGAACATCTCGCGCGTGGCGCGCGCGCTCGGGCTGTCGCGCACGGCGCTGTACCGGCGGCTGGAGCGCCACGGCCTCGATCACCAGGGCGAAGGCACGGGTTCATGACGCTGCGCGGCCGGCTCGTGCTGTACCTGGTCGGCCTGCACGTGCTGCTGCTGGCGTTTTCGCTGGCCTTGTTCCTCGACCGCCCGCCGGTTTTCCTCGCCGTCGAACTGCTGCTGGCCGTGAGCCTGTACGGCGGCTACCGCTACGTCGATCGCGCTCTGGAGCCGCTTGGCTATACGCGCCTGTTCCAGGAACTCCTGCACGGCCAGGACTACGCCGCGCGCCTGCAGGCCAGCGCCGCGCCGGAGCTGAACGAGCTGCTCGCCACCTTCAACGACATGCTGGCCGCGCTGCATGCGGAGCGGCTGCGCATCGGCGAGCAGCAAGGCTTCCTGGACCGCTTGCTGGAGGCGACCCCCAGCGCCGTGATCGTGTTCGACTTCGACGGCAAGGTGAGCCTGATGAATGCGAGCGCCCAGTCGCTCCTTGGCGTCGGCACGCAGCGTGCCGCACTGCTGGAACAGTTCGAGACGGTGCCGCTGGGCGAAGCGCGCCTCTTGGCGGACGATGCCGGACGGCGATTGCGCGTCCAGCGCGGCCAGTTCTTCGATCGCGGCTTCGCGCGCCACTTCCTGATCGTCGAAGAACTGACGGCGGAGCTGGAACAGTCGGAGCGCGCCACTTACGAAAAGGTGATCCGCGTGCTCGCGCATGAAGTGAACAACACGGTTGCGGCGACCGGTTCGGTGTTCGATTCGCTGCTCTACTACAGCGCGCAGCTGAAGGAGGAAGACCGCAAGGACTTCGGCACGGCGGTGGACGCCGTCAAGCGCCGCAACGCCAGCCTGGGTGAGTTCATCGAGCGCTTCACGCGCGTGGTCAAGATGCCGGCGCCGGAGCGCCGGCCGGTTTCCGTCAAGGCGCTGGTGGACGACATCATCTGGCTGCACCGCGAGAAGTGCCGGGCCAACGGCATTGCGCTCGAATGGGAGCGCTGCGAGGAGGTGCCGGATCAGCTGCTGGACCGTCAGTTGATGGAGCAGGCCCTGGTCAACATCGTCAAGAACGCGGTGGAGGCCGTGGGGCGCAACGGCCACGTGCGGATCGCGCTGTCGCGGGAGGAGCAGGGCGTCCGCCTGTCGGTGACGGATTCCGGCAACGGCCTGGCCGACGTCCCGCAGCACCAGCTGTTCACGCCCTTCTTCACGACCAAGAAGAGCGGCCAGGGCATCGGCCTGTTGTTCGTGCGCGAAGTCCTGCTGCGCCACGGCCTGCCTTACCGTCTCGCCCCCACCGGCGCCGGCGAAACCCGCTTCGACATCTGGTGGCCGCGTTAAAAAAACGAGGGTCAGGTCGCCCAATGCACCAAATTTACCTTGGGGACAAGATCAGTGGCGCCTCAGGGAGAATTTGGTGCGATGGGCGACCTGACCCTGGTGTTCAGCGCTAGTTCAAACGAGGTCGCGGTTCAGGATGTTGAGGAAGGCGCGCACGACCGGCGCGTCGTCCTGGGTCGTGTAGGTGATGTACAGGTTGGCGGCCGGGGGATCGGTCTTGATCGGCACGAAGACCACGCCCGGCCAGCCGATGCGCCCCGTCGTTTCGGGCACCAGGGTCACGCCCAGCCCAGCCCCCACCATCGCCAGCAGGGTCTGCGGCTCGGACGCTTCCTGGAACACCTGCGGCTGGAAGCCCGCCTTGACGCAGCATTGCAGCAGGTAGCGCGGGAAGGCCGACTTGTCGAGCGCCAGCGTGAGGATCGGCTCCTCCGCGATGTCCGCCAGCTCGATGTGCGGGCGCGCCGCCAGCGGATGGCGCTCGTTCACGGCCACACACACGTTCTCGCGGAAGATCAGGTCCTGGCGCAGGTGCTCGTTCTTGAGCTCATCTTCGTCCATGCGCGGATCGCGCCAGACGCCCACGTCGATCTGCTTGGCGCGCAGCGCCTCGAACTGCGCGGTCGGTCCCAGTTCGTGCAGGGTCCACGTCACTTGCGGATAGGTGGTCTGGAACTCCTCCAGCATGCGCGGAATCGGCCCCCACATCGCGGAGCCGACGATGCCGACCCGCAGCCGCCCGACCTCGCCGCGGTCGATCTGGCGGATGGTGTCGATCGTCATGCGCATGCGTCCGAGTAGGTCGGATGCCTCGCCCATCAAGGCCCGTCCGGCCACGGTCAGCTCGAACGAACGCGTGGTGCGCGTGAACAGGCGCACGCCCAGTTCCGCCTCCAGCTTCATGATCTGCTGCGACAACGGCGGCTGCGAGATGTGCAGTCGTTCCGCCGCGCGGCTGAAACTCTTCTCCTCGGCGACGGCGAGGAAGTAGCGCAACTGCTTCAGGTCGATGGACATCGCGGCGCTCCGGGTCGTGCGGGTCTACTGGGGCAGGGCGTGCAGCGCGGCCGCCAGCCGCGCGCCGACCAGGGCATTGTGCTTGACCAGGGCGATATTGGTGTCCAGGCTGCGCCCGCCGGTCAGGTCCTTGATGCGCGCCAGCAGGAAGGGCGTGACGGCCTTGCCGGTGACGCCCTGCTGGTCCGCCTCGCGCAGCGCCTGTTCGGTGATGCGGTCGATCTCCTCCTTCGGCATGGCTGCGGCGGAGGGCACTGGATTGCTGACCACGACGCCGCCGCGCAGGCCAAGGTCCCACTTGGTGCGGATGAAGCGCGCCTGCTCCTGCGGCGTGTCGAGCTGGAAGTCGGCCTGGTAGCCGCTTTCGCGCGTGAAGAAGGCGGGAAAGCCCGGCTGGCCCACGCTCACCACCGGCACGCCGTGCGTCTCCAGGTATTCCAGCGTCAGGCCGATGTCGAGGATGGATTTGACGCCGGCGCACACCACGGCGACGTTGGTCTGGGCCAGTTCCTGCAGGTCGGCGGAGATGTCGAAGCTGGTCTCGGCGCCGCGGTGCACGCCGCCGATGCCGCCGGTGACGAACACGGAAATGCCCGCCATCTGCGCGCAGATCATGGTGGCGGCGACGGTGGTGGCGCCCAGCCGGCCTTGCGCCAGCACGTAGGCCAGGTCGCGCCGGCTGACCTTGACGGCGTCGCCGGCGGTGCCCAGATGCTCGAGCTGCTCGTCGGACAGCCCGATGCAGATCTTGCCGCCGATGATGGCGATGGTGGCCGGTACGGCGCCCGCGTCGCGGATGATCTGCTCCACCTCGCGCGCCGTGCGCACGTTCTGCGGATACGGCATGCCGTGCGAGATGATGGTCGATTCCAGCGCGACGACGGGTTTGCCCGTGCTGCGCGCGTGCGCCACTTCGGGCGAGAAGAGGAGGTACTGGTGCATGCTCAATCCTGGAACAGCTGGTTGAGGGGAGAATCGAAATTGTGGATGTCTTCCAGGCTGTCGCTGGTGAGGTAGGGACAGACCGTCTCCTCGCATTCGAGCGTCATGGCCGACAGCTGCAAGCCGCGGCGGCAGGCGAGATTGAGGTCGTCGCTGCCCTGGAACAGCGACCAGCACACCGCCGCCGCGAAGGCGTCCCCGGCGCCGGTCACGTCGATGATGTTGGCGTCGCGCGCGGACAGGCGCTCGATGCCGCCCTTGACGGTGTAGATCACGCCGGTCTTCCCGCGCGTGACGATCACGTCCTGCGCGCCCTGGGCCTGCACTTCGCGCACGGCGGCCAGCATCTCGTCGTCGTTGGAGATTGCACGGCCTACGCGCACTTCGAGCTCGCCCTGGTTCAGGATGAGGAGACGCAGGCCGCTCAAATCCTTCGGCAGGCGCGCCATCTTCGGCTCGGAGACGGCCACGATCACCATCGGCACCGCGTAGCGGATCGCGTCGTCGAGCAGGGTACGCAGGGTCTCCTGCGGCAGGTTCATGTCGGCCACGGTGAGGGCGGCGGCGGCGCGCTGCGGCTGGCGGCTGACGATGAAGTCCGACGTCAGCTGTTCGTACAGCGCCATATCGGCCAGGGCCAGCATCATCTGGCCATGGTCGTCCAGCACCGCGGTGTAGGTGCCGCTGCAGCAGTCCGGCACGCGCAGGGTGCCGCGGGTGTCGATGCCCATGGCCTCCGCGTGTTCCAGCATGGCGCGGCCGGACGAATCGCTGCCGACCGCCGTGATGAGGGCCACGGGCGAGCCGAGGCGGGCCAGGTTCTCGGCGATGTTACGCGCGACGCCGCCATAGGACTCGTCCTGGCGCGCCGGATTCGAGGTGCCCAGCTTGAGCGTGGCGATCGAGCGCAGCTTGCGGTCCAGGTTGGCCGCGCCGATGCAGACGATCGGCCGGTTATCGGGCAGCACATAGGCGCGTCCGAGCAGGCGCCGTTCGCGGATCAGGCCCGCGATGTAGCCGGCGACCGCGGAGCGCGACAGGCGCAGCTGGACGGCCAGGTCCTGCTGGGAGATGAAAGGATTGGCGCGGATGAGCTCATACAGCTGCTCTTTTTTCGACGGTTCGGACACGGTGAGGGCCTTGATTCTAAACAATTGTCTTCGATGCTAGACAGATGTTTTCATGCTGTCAATTCATATTGCATAAACGTCGCCAAGGGCCAACAGCCGTCCCCGCAATTTATATCATCCTCATATAAATTGGCAAGAAAAACGGTATTTGCCATACATAATGTCCATCCGGCATAGTTATAATCCTCTCTTACCTCATTCCAGGAACGTTCATGTCCTCTAACACTCCTTTCGAAGCAGCCGAGATCATCAAGTCGCGCGCCCCCGGTTTCACGCCGCGCGTAGCCTTGATCCTCGGCTCCGGCCTGGGCGTGCTGGCCGACCAGATGACCGATGCCGTGAGCATCGGCTTCGATGAGCTGCCGGGCTTCCCGATCAGCACCGTGCATGGCCACGCGGGCCAGCTGGTGCTGGGCACCCTGGCCGGCGTCAAGGTCGCGTGCATGAAGGGCCGCGGCCACTTCTACGAAGGCTACGGCATGGGCGTGATGACCAGCGCGATCCGCACCCTGAAGCTGATCGGCTGCGAGCTCCTGTTCGTGACCAACGCGGCCGGCTCGCTGCGCGCGGAAGTGGACGCGGGTTCGCTGGTGGCGATTTCGGACCACATCAACTTCCTGCCCGGTACCCCGATGATCGGCCCGAACGACGAGCGTTTCGGCCCGCGCTTCTTCAGCATGGCCAACGCCTACGACAAGGACACGCGCGAGATGGTCAAGGCCACCGCGGCCGACATCGGCGTGACCCTGCACGAAGGCGTGTTCATCGCCTACGCCGGCCCGAACTTCGAGACCGCCGCCGAAATCCGCGCCTTCAAGACGCTGGGTGCCGACACCGTCGGCATGTCGGTGGTGCCGGAAGTCGTCTCGGCCCGCCACTGCGGCCTGAAGGTGACCGGCGTATCCGTCATCACCAACCTGGCCGAAGGCATGTCCCCGTTCCCGCTCTCGCATGAACAGACCCTGAAGTACGCGGCCGTCGGCGCCGAGTCGCTGGTGAAGGTGATCCTGGCCTTCCTCGAGCGCTACGCCCGCACCTGATTTTCCGGAGGCGACCATGTCCCGCGCATTCATTCTCCTGTTCGATTCCTTCGGCCTCGGCTCGCTGCCGGACGCCGCCAAATACGGCGACGTCGGCGCCGACACCTTCGGCAGCATCGCCAAGTGGGGCTTTGACAACGGCAAGCCGCTGACGCTGCCCAACCTGGAGCGCCTGGGCCTGGCCGCCGCCGCGCAGATCGCGACCGGCCGCTGGGCGCACGGCTTCGAGCAGCGCGACGGCTTCACCGGCGCCTTCGGCGTGGCGCGCGAGCGCTCCACCGGCAAGGACACCCAGTCCGGCCACTGGGAGATCGCCGGCGTGCCGGTCACCTTCGACTGGGGCTACTTCCCCAAGACCGTGCCGTCCTTCCCGCAGGAGCTGACCGACGCCTTGCAGGCGCGTGCCAACGTGCCCGGCTTCCTCGGCAACTGCCACGCGTCCGGCACCGAGATCATCAACCGCCTGGGCGACGAGCATGTCGCCTCCGGCAAGCCGATCCTGTACACCTCGGCCGACTCGGTGTTGCAGATCGCCGCGCACGAGGAGCACTTCGGTCTGGAGCGCCTGTACGAGCTGTGCGAGATCGCCTATGAACTGGTCAAGCCGTACAACATCGGCCGCGTGATCGCGCGCCCCTTCGTCGGCGCCGACGCCAACTACAAGCGCACCACCAACCGCCACGACTACGCCGTCGCGCCGCCCAGCCCCACGCTGCTGGACCACGTGAAGGAAGC
This sequence comes from Telluria sp., assembly GCA_035655255.1. Classification (GTDB taxonomy): domain Bacteria; phylum Pseudomonadota; class Gammaproteobacteria; order Burkholderiales; family Burkholderiaceae_D; genus Telluria. The sequence goes on from DASRUW010000509.1 coordinate 12,580, forward strand.
GGGCGGCGAAGTGGTCGCCCTCGGCAAGATCAGCGACATCTTCGCGGGGCAGGGCGTCACCCAGGTCATCAAGGGCCCGGACAACATGGCCTTGTTCGAGCGCCTGCTGGAAGCTGCCGACAGTGCG
>DASRUW010000510.1:0-5104 GCA_035655255.1 Telluria sp.
CGGCATCACGCCGGACCTCACCGCCCTGGGCAAGGTGATCGGCGGCGGCATGCCGGTGGCGGCCTTCGGCGGACGCGCGGAGCTGATGCAGAAGATGTCGCCGGTGGGCGCGGTCTACCAGGCCGGCACCCTGTCCGGCAATCCGGTGGCGGTGGCGGCCGGCATGACCACGCTGCGCCTGATCCAGCAGGAAGGCTTCTACGAGCGCCTGACCGCGCAGACGGCCAAGCTGGCCCGGGGCCTGACCGAGGCCGCGCGCGCGGCCGGCGTCACCTTCTGCGCGGACGCCGTGGGCGGCATGTTCGGCATCTTCTTCTCCGAGCGGGTGCCGCACAACTACGCCGAGATGATGGCCGGCGACCGCGAACGCTTCAACCGCTTCTTCCACGGCATGCTGGACGAAGGCGTGTACTTCGCCCCGGCCGCCTTCGAGGCCGGCTTCGTCTCCGCCGCGCACGACGACGCCGTCATCGAGGCGACCATCGCGGCGGCGCGCAAGGTGTTTACAAGCCTCGCTTAAGTTTCACGTGGTAAACTAACGCCCGCTATGAACACCCCCTCTACACCGTTAAGCTAGCGCGTCCGCGTCTGTCCAGGCGTCGGCCGCGCACGTATCACCTGGGCCGACGCATGAAGCTTTTCCGCCGCATCACCGAACACGACACCGTCAAGGCGCTCGGGCCGGGCCTCATCACGGGCGCCGCCGACGACGACCCGTCCGGCATCGCGACCTATTCCCAGGCCGGCGCCCAGTTCGGCTTCAACACGCTCTGGACCCTGGTGCTGACCTATCCGTTCATGGTCGGCATCCAGCTGGTGTCGGCCCGCATCGGGCGCGTCACGGGCAAGGGTCTGGCGGCCAACATCCGGCGCGCCTACTCGCCCTGGCTGCTGTATGCGGTGGTGCTGCTGCTCCTGGCGGCCAACGTGATCAACATCGCGGCCGACATCGCCGCCATGGGCGAAGCCATGTTCCTGGTGACGAAGATCGGCTCGCCGCACAACTACTCGCTCGGCATGGGCTTCCTGTGCCTGACCCTGCAGATCTTCCTGCCCTACCGGACCTACGTGCGCTACCTGAAGTGGCTCACCCTCGGCCTGCTGGCCTACGTGGCCGCCGTCTTTGCGGTCAAGATGCCCTGGGCGGAGGTGGCCGCGCGCACCGTGTGGCCGCACTTCGCCTTCACGCGCGAGTCGGTCGCGCTGATCGTGGCCATCTTCGGCACCACCATCAGCCCCTACCTGTTCTTCTGGCAGGCCTCGCAGGAAGTCGAGGAGATCCGCGCCGGCGGCGGCGCCGGCCTGCGCAAGCAGCCGGAGGACGCCACCGCCCAGATCTCGCGGATCAAGACCGACACCTTCATCGGCATGGGTTTTTCCAACCTGGTGGCCTACTTTATCATGCTGACCACGGCCGTGACCCTGGGCGCGCACGGCATCACCAATATCCAGACCTCGGCCGAGGCGGCCAACGCCCTGCGCCCCCTGGCGGGCGAATTCGCCTTCATGCTGTTCGCGCTGGGGATCGTCGGCACCGGCATGCTGGCCGTGCCCGTGCTGGCCGGCTCCGCCGCCTACGCGGTGACGGAAAGCTTCAAGTGGCCGAATGGCCTCGACATGGACGTGCTGCAGGCGCGCGAGTTCTACGCCATCATCTCGCTCGCCACCATCGGCGGCATGCTGCTCAATTTCGCCCCGGTGGACCCGATCAAGGCGCTGGTCTGGTCGGCCCAGATCAACGGCGTGATCGCGGTGCCGATCATGACGGTCATGATGATGCTGGCCCATAACAGCCAGATCATGGGCCGCTTCACCCTGACCACGCGGCACACCGTGATCGGCTGGTTCGGGGTCGCCCTGATGCTGGTGGCGGTCGTTGCCATGTTCGCCACGATGTAGCACACTGGCGGACATGTCCAGCGACGCGCCTCTCATCGACGCCGAGCTCGCCAACTTCCTGGTGGGCGGCACCTCGATCAACCTCGGTTCCAGCGGAGCGCACCTGCGCCCCAGCGTGGCGCGGGCGCTCGGCGCGCGGGTGGCGGACGACCGGCGCAGCGTGCGCCTGCTGCTGTCCTGCCACCAGTCGGCCGCGCTGATCGAACACGTGCGCCAGTCCGGGCGGGTGGCGGCCGTGTTCTCGCAGCCCACCACCCACCGCACCGTGCAGCTCAAAGGGGACGACGCGCGCATCGAGCCGCAGATCGACCTGGACCTGGCCACGGTGCGCCGCTACCGCCACGACTTCGTGCGCGAGCTGGGCGCCATCGGCTACCGGGCCGAGGTGATCTACAGCTTCCTGCACTGCCCGGACGCGGACATCGTGGCCCTCGTCTTCACGCCGTCCTCAGCCTTCGTCTCCACGCCCGGCCCCAAGGCGGGCCAGGTCCTGAAAGGCGGCGCATGAGCCTGCACCTGGACGCCATCCGCGCCTGCTTCGAAGGCGTCATCCCCGCCACCATGGCCACCTGCGACCGGGACGGCGTGCCCAACGTGTCCTACCTGTCGCACGTGCATTTCGTCGACAGCGAGCACGTGGCGGCCACCTACCAGTTCTTCAACAAGACGCGCCAGAACCTGGAAGCCAATCCGCACGCGGTGGCGGCCTTGATCGATCCGCAGACCGGCGCGCACTACCGCCTGACGATGGAATTCGTGCGCACCGAGCAGGAAGGTCCGCTGTTCGAGAGCATGAAGGCCAAGCTCTCCAGCATCGCCTCGCACGTGGGCATGACGGGCGTGTTCCGCCTGCTGGGGGCGGACGTGTTCCGCGTGACCGACGTGGTGCGGGTGCCGGGCGAGATGCTGCCCGCGCCGCCGCCGCGCCGCAACCTGCTGGCCTCCCTGCGCCACGTATCGGAGGCGGTGCGCGCGCAGTGCGACCTCGAAAGCCTGTTGACCACGGCGCTGGACGAGATCGGCACCCAGTTCGAGATCCCGCATGCGATGGTGCTGCTGCACGACGCGGCCAACGAACGCCTGTACACCGTGGCCAGCCGCGGGTACGACCTGTCCGGCGTCGGTTCGGAAATCAAGCTGGGGGACGGGGTGATCGGCGTGGCCGGACGCGAGCGCACGCCGATCCGCATCGGCCACATGACGGCCGAATACAACTACAGCCGCGCCATCCGCGACAGTGCGGTGGAGGACGGCGGCGGCCCGCCCGAGATCGAGATTCCCCTGCCCGGCCTGCCGGACGCGCGCAGCCAGCTGGCCGTGCCGCTCCTGGCCGGTCCCAAGCTGGTCGGCGTGCTGTGCGTGGAAAGCCCGGTGGACCTGCGCTTTACCTACGATGACGAAGACGCGCTGGTGGCCCTGGCCGCCCAGCTCGCGCTGCAGATCTACACCCTGCCCGGCCTGGCCGAGGAAGCGGCCGGCGAACAGGTGCCGGTGTTCGCCGCCCCGCCGCAGGGCGAACCGGTCACGGTGCGCCATTTCGCCGGCAACGACAGCGTGTTCCTCGACGACGACTACCTGATCAAAGGCGTGGCGGGGGCGATCTTCTGGATGCTGGTGTCCGAGCTGGTGGAAAAAGGCCGGACCGAGTTCACCAACCGCGAGCTGCGGCTCGACCCGCGCGTGCGCCTGCCGGACGTGGCGGACAATCTCGAGGGCCGGCTGCTGCTCCTGGCGCGCCGCCTGGACGAGCGCGCGGCCTGCGTGCGCATCGAAAAGACGGGACGGGGACGTTTCCGCGTGGTTGCGCACCGGCCGCTGGTGCTGATGGAATCCTCCTGACGCGGTAGCGTCAAAGTTCCAGCGCCGTCGCCAGCTTGGCCCAGTCGGAGGCGGACAGCACACCTTTCACCTGCTCCAGCATGGCCGCGAACACCGGCGGCGGCGCGGCGCGGCGCGCGCCCTGCAGCATCATGGCGCGCTCGCGCGGGGTCAGCGAGGGCATCATCCAGCGCATCGACATACCCTTTTCCTCCGGCGTCAGCGACGCCACGATGGACTGTTCCAGCGCCAGCAGCTGCTCGTCGCTGTGCGTGGCCCAGAGCACGGCGTTGTTCTCGGTCTCTTCCATGTGCATGTGGGTCAGGGTCTCGGCCAGGAACAGGGCGGTCTGCTGGTACAGCATCTCCGCCAGCGCGGCGCGCTCGTCCAGCGGCGCCTGCTCGGCCACCGAGGCCAGGGAGATCAGCTTGCGGCAGGCGTAGTCGTGGTGCTCGTGCTCCTGCACAGTCTGGCGGGTCGAGCCGGATTGCAGGCTTTCCATCAGCGGATGGATCTTCACGTCCTCGTGGAACAGGTGCGAGGTCATGAAGGTGCACATGTTGCGCACCTGGTCGAGCACGGCAGCAAATTCGGCGTCGTCGTTGCTGTCGACGCGGCCCAGGCGAAGCATGGTGTCGGCCACGCAGGTGCGCAGGGCTTTGTGAATACGCTGGTAGATGTTGTAGCGGGGGGCGGTCATGGCGGTCCTTTCCAGATTGTCGATGATGGAAGCTTACGGCCCGCCCGCGCCCCGCTTTCTTAAAACTTCCCTCACCAAATCCTAAAAATATCTTAAGACGACAATTGGTGACACTTTTGGCCGTCCGACCGGCCTAGAATCCGCCTCCTCCCCCAGCAACCCGAAGAAGGAACGCATCATGCAACCGACCATTTCCACCGCCAGCACCGCCTGGCTCAAGCTCGCCGTCGTCTATCTGATCCTGGGCATCGGCCTGGGCATCGCCATGGGCGCCAGCGAGAACTTCACTTTGCGCCCCGTGCACGCCCACCTGAACCTGCTCGGCTGGACCACGATGGCCCTCGCGGGGTTGATCTACACCGTCTTCCCGCGCGCCGGCGCGAGCCGCCTGGCCAAGATCCATTTCTGGCTGATGAATGCGGCGCTGCCGGTGATGATGGGCGCCCTGGCGGTCCTGCTGGCGACCGGGAACAAGAGCGTCGTGCCGGTGCTGGCGTCGTCGGAGATCGTGGCCGCCGTCGCGGTGCTCGCCTTCGCGGCCAACCTGTTCCTGAACCTGAAGAACGACTGACTCAGTGCCGCTTGGCGTCGACCTTGCGGATCTGCGCGCCGGTGGGCACGTCCCACAGGCCGCCCGTGAGGCGGTCGCCGCTCTGGACAAAGCGCCAGCGGCCGTGCAAACCGTTT
>DASRUW010000511.1:0-9890 GCA_035655255.1 Telluria sp.
TGGCGCCGAATGCGCCGTGGATCTGCTCCAGTAGGGCGGTGCTGGCGGCGGGAACGCGGGTGGGGTCGAGGTTAATGCGGGTCATGCTCTGCTCCTTATCGGGAAAAACCGGCGGTGCGCCGGGACCAGTGCAGTATCTCCGTCCTTCGTGTACGATTGGCACGAATTCGTCCTTGAAACGTACCAGTTCGTCCAAATGACCGAACCCATCGACCGCCTCTCCGCCCTGCTCGACCGCTTCCGCGTGCGTACCCGCCTGTTCCACGCCGGGCCGCTGTGCGGGGTGACCGCCTTCCCGGCCGAGCCGGGTCGTGGCTTCCTGCACGTGCTGCGCCGCGGGGAACTGGAACTGACCCACCCCGCCGCCGCCGGGCCGCGCCGGCGCATGCGGATCGCGGAGCCCACCCTCCTGTTCTACCCGCGTCCCGTCACCCACGCCTTCCACAACCCGCCGCGCGAGGGTTCGGACTTCGTCTGCGCCACGCTGGAATTCGACGGTGGCGAGCGCCACCCGCTGGTGCGCGCCCTGCCGCCGCTGATCGCCCTGCCTCTGGCGCGCGTGGCCGGCCTGGAGCAAGCCCTGGCCCTGCTGTTCGCGGAGACGGAGCGGGTGCGCTGCGGCCAGCGCGTGCTGGCCGACCGGCTGTTCGAAGTGGTGCTGATCCAGCTCCTGCGCTGGGTGGTGGACCATCCGGCGGAGGCCGGGGTGCAGGACGGCCTGGTGGCGGGCTTGTCCGACCCGCGCCTGGCGCGCGCGCTGGCGGCCCTGCATGCGCGCCCCGGCCACGGCTGGACGCTGGAGGAGATGGCGCAGGAGGCCGGCATGTCGCGCAGCGCCTTCGCCGCCGCCTTTCGTGCCCTGGTCGGCCAGACGCCAGCCGCCTACCTGACGGAGTGGCGCCTGGCGCTCGCGCAGGCGCGGCTGCGCGCGGGCGAGCCGCTCAAGATCGTGTCGGAGGAACTCGGGTATGCCAACCCGTCCGCCTTCTCGCGCGTGTTCCGCGCCCAGGTCGGCCTGGCGCCGCGCGCCTGGCTGGCGCAGGCGCGTTAGGCGGCCAGGCGCGGCTGCTCTTCGCTGCGCAGGTCGCCGGCCAGGGCGTCGCAGCTGCGGCTCCAGTCGGCCACCCAGTCGGGCAGGGCGGGCGAAGCGGCAGCCACGCCCATGTCGGCCAGCAGATCGGCCGGCGCCAGCACCCCGTCGCGCGCGCGGAACAGGCCGCGCATCACCACCAGCCCGGCCACGCGTTCGGCGCGCACGAAGCGGTGCTCCATGAAGACCCATTTCTCGTCCCAGCCCAGCACGCGCGTGTGCAGCTCGAAGCGCTCGAAGGGCTTGAGGTCCTTGCGGAACTTGGCCATCGCGTCGCCGACGATGGGGGCCGCGCGCCGCTTGAGGGCGAAGCGGGCCGCGCCGGTGCGCAGCACGAAGTCCATGCGGCCCACGTCGGCCAGCGTGAAATAGCGCCCGTTGTTGACGTGCCCGTTGAAATCCAGGTCGTTCGGCAGCACGCGCATCCCCAGCCGGGTGGTGCCGAAAATATCGCTGGCCGGGCGCAGTCTCACGGTCAGCAGCATCCAGATCAGGCGGAACCACAGATTCATGGCAGAGCTCGTTAAGGTGGTCGAAGCGGCCATTTAACCACCATCGCGGCGGGGGGATTCGAGGACTTCCTCTAGTGAAAACGGCAACTGTCCTATACTTATCAAAGATTGCAAAAGCGAGGCCGCCATGCACCGACATATCCATTTGCTGATCATCGACCCCCAGAACGATTTCTGCGACCTGCCTGCATCCTGGTGGGGCCGCGACCCGGCCAGCGGGGCGCCCCTGGCGCCGGCCCTGCCGGTGGCCGGTGCCCACGCCGACATGCAGCGCCTGGCGCGCCTCATCGGGCAGGGCGTAGGCGGTATCGACGGCATCAGCGTCACGCTCGACACCCACCATCACATCGACATCGCCCATCCGACGTTCTGGCAGCGCGCCGGCGGCGAGCCGGTGGCCCCGTTCACGGAGATTCGCGCCGCCCAGGTGCGTTCCGGGGAGTTCGCTCCGCGCGACCCGGCCGCCGCCGAACGCGCCTTGCACTACCTCGAGAAGCTGGAAGCGTCCGGCCGCTACACCCTCATGGTGTGGCCGGTGCACTGCGAGATGGGCTCCTGGGGCAACAACGTGCACGCGGACGTGAAGGCCGCCTGCAACGCCTGGGAGGAACGCCACCAGCGCAACATCAACGCTGTTGTCAAGGGCACCAACATGTGGACCGAACACTACTCCGCCGTGCAGGCCGAGGTGGTGGATCCGAACGACGAATCCACCCAGCTCAATCGCGAGCTGATCGGCCGCCTGGCGCGCGCCGACCGCGTCTTCATCGCCGGCGAGGCGGGCAGCCACTGCGTGAAGGCGACCGTGGAGCACGTGGTCGAGAACTTCGACCCGCGCAACCTCGGGCGCCTGTGCCTCATCACCGACTGCATGAGCCCCGTCGCGGGCTTCGAATCGCACCAGCAGCGCTTCCTGGACGCGATGCATGCCCGCGGCCTGCAGCTGGCCACGGCCGCCGACGTGCTGCCGGAACTGCTGGCCAACGAAAGCCGCCCATGAGTGTTCCCGTCGTACGCAGCCTGCTCGAGACGGATCTGTACAAGTTCACCATGTGGCAGTGCCTCCTGCACAGCCACCCCGCCGCCCAGGCGGAATACGAATTCACCTGCCGGAACACCCCCCAGTACCCGCTGGCGGAGCTGAAGGAGGACGTGGAGCGCGAGCTCGATCACCTGTGCTGGCTGTGCTTCACGGAGGACGAGCTCAATTTCCTGCGTTCGCTCCGCTACATCAAGAGCGACTTCGTGGACCTGCTCTCGGTGTTCCGCTTCCAGCGCCGCTTCATCCACGTCGAGCGCAGGGGCGAGCAGCTTTCGATCCGCGCGCTCGGCCCGCTGGTGCATGTGATGGGTTTCGAGATCTATGTGCTCTACATCGTCAACGAGCTGTACTTCCGGCGCTTCGACGCCGCGCATGCCGTGACCGAAGGGCGCAAGCGCCTGGCGCGCAAGATCGAGATGCTGCGCGCCTTCGAGAAGGAGCCGCCCTGCACCCACCCGCTCACGATCTTCGAATTCGGCCTGCGCCGCCGCTTCTCCGGCACCTGGCACGAGGAGGTGGTCGAGACCCTGGCGCGCGAAGTGCCGCAGTTCTTCAAGGGCACGTCGAATGTCTACTTCGCCAAGAAGTACGGCCTGGTCCCGATCGGCACCATGGCCCACGAATTCCTGCAGGCCTACCAGGGCTTCGGCGTGCGCCTGCGCGACTTCCAGAAGGCCGCGCTGGAGGACTGGGTGCAGGAATACCGCGGCGACCTGGGCACCGCGCTCACGGACGTGGTGGGCATGGACGCCTTCCTGGCCGACTTCGACCTGTATTTCGCCAAGCTGTTCGACGGCCTGCGCCACGATTCGGGCGACCCGGTCGAATGGGGCGAAAAAGCGTTGGCACACTACGCCAGCCTGCGTCTGGACCCGCACACCAAACGCCTCGTGTTCTCGGACGGGCTGGACCTGCCGCGCACGTTCGAGCTGTACCGTCACTTCGCCGACCGGGTCATGACCGGCTTCGGCATCGGCACCAACCTGACCAACGACATCGGGATCGAACCGCTCAATATCGTCATGAAGCTGGTGTCCTGCAACGGCCAGCCGGTGGCCAAGCTGTCCGATTCGCCCGGCAAGACCATGATCAGCAACTCGACCTACCTGGCCTATCTGCGCCAGGTGTTCGATCATCCGGCCCCGTCTTCATAAATCTTTACATGTCCAACACATGGCGGAAAAACGCAGCCCGTACAGTGGAGCCATCCACTCACACCCGAAAGGACCTGCCATGAAGATGACCACCCGCCGCTGGATCGCCGTACTGGCCGCCACGCTGGCCGTTTCCGCCGTCGCTGTCGGCGCCCAGGAAATGCCGATGCATCATCGCGGCCATCACGCCGAGATGGACCCGGCGCTGATGGACAAGCACATCGACCTGATGGTCGAGCACCTGCTGAAGGACGGCACCGCCGACCAGAAAGCCAAGGTCGCCGCGATCGCCAAGGCCGCGATGGCGGACCTCCGGCCGCTGCGCCAGCAGCTGCAGGCCAACCACCGCCAGGCCCTCGACATCCTCGGCCAGCCCACGGTCGACCGCGCCGCGCTGGAACAGGTGCGCGCCGCCCAGGTGCAGCTGATGGACAGCGTCTCCAGGCGCGTGATGACTGCCGTGGCCGATGCCTCCGACCTGCTCACGCCGGAACAGCGCAAGCGCTTCGCCAATCACCTGCACCAGATGCACGGCCACTGACAGCGATGCCCGCGCCCGCCCGCCTGTTGATGATCGAGGACGACCAGCGCCTGGCCGGCATGGTCGCCGCCTATCTCGAACAGAACGGCTTCACGGTCGACCAGGCCGGGACCGCCGCGGCCGGGCTGGCGCAGCTCTCCGGCGCGGACGGCGGTTATTCCCTGGTGCTGCTGGACCTGATGCTGCCGGACACGGACGGCCTGCAGGTCTGCCGCCGCATCCGCGCCCTGCCGCCTCCCCTGGGCGCGACCCCCATCCTCATGCTGACGGCCAAGGGCGACCCGCTGGACCGCGTGATCGGCCTGGAACTGGGCGCCGACGACTACCTCCCCAAGCCGTTCGAACCGCGCGAGCTGCTCGCGCGCCTGCGCGCCATCCTGCGCCGCCCGCCGCTGGCGCAAGTCGCGGACGATGGCCTCTTGCGCTTCGGCCGCCTGGAAATCGACCCCAGCGCGCGCGTCGCCCGCGTCGACGGACAGGAACGCCAGCTCACCGCCTACCAGTTCGACCTGCTGCTGGCCATGGCCGAACGGGCCGGCCGGGTGCTCTCGCGCGAGCAGCTGCTGGACGCGGTGAAGGGCGAGGCGCACGACCCCTTCGACCGCTCCATCGACGTCCACATCGGCCGCCTGCGCGCGGCGCTGGAGGACGACCCGCGCCAGCCGCGCCGCATCATCACCGTGCGCGGCGCCGGCTACGTGTTCGCCAAGGTGCAGGATGCGTGATCTCGCTTCGCGCATGTATGTGCGCATCTACGTCGCCCTGCTGGCCTGCCTGGTGGTGGCCGCGATCCTGTTCGGCGTGGTCCACATGTTCTACAACCCGAACGAGACGCCGGGACTGGAGACGCTCGGCCAGTTCGCCACCCAGGCCCTGCCGCCGCCGGATGCGCCGGCCGCGCAGCAGGGCGCCGCGCTGGCGCGCTGGCGCGCGCGCGGGCGCGGCGACCTGGCCTTGTACGACGCGGACCGCCAGCTGATCGCCGCCGTCGGCCGTCCGCTGCCCCTGCTCAATCCCCTGCAGGCCAACAGCGGCCCGATGATCGGCGCCCCGGCGGTGCTGGTGCTGCGCCTGCCGGACGGGCGCTGGCTGCTGGTGCGCCGCCTGCAGCCGCACCGCATTTCGCTGATCGTGATCGTGCTGTTGGTGCTGACTGCGGTGGTGGTCGGGATCGGCGCCTATCCGGTGGTGCGGCGGATCACGGGCCGGCTCGAACGCTTGCAGTCCAGCGTGCAGGCCTGGGGCGCGGGCGACCTGACGGCCCGGGTGCCGGTCGAGGGCAGCGACGAGGTGGCGCGCCTGGCGACGAGCTTCAATGATTCCGCCGCGCGCATCGAGGCCCTGGTTGGCGCGCAGAAGTCGCTGCTGGCCAATGCCTCGCACGAGCTGCGCTCGCCCCTGGCCCGGATCCGCATGGCGGTGGAGCTGTTGGGCGAACAGGCTCCCGCCAACCTGCGCAAGGAGCTGACCCGGAATATCGGCGAACTCGATCTGCTGATCGACGAGGTGCTGCTCGCCAGCCGCCTCGACGCCCTGCCGGTCGACGAACACGAAGCGGTCGACCTGGCCGGCCTGGTGGCGGAGGAGGCGGCGCGGGTCGGCGCCAACTTCGAAGCGGCGCCGGCCACCGTGAGCGGCAGCGCGCGCCTCCTGCGCCGCCTGGTGCGCAACCTGCTGGAAAATGGCGCGCGTTACGGCGGTGGCGCGCCGCTTGACGTGGCGCTGGCCATCGACGGGGACATGGTGCGGCTGGACGTCTGCGACCGCGGGCCCGGGGTGCCAGCCAGCGAACGCGAACGTATCTTCGAACCCTTCTACCGCCTGCCCGGCGCATCGGAGCGCGAGGGCGGGGTCGGCCTGGGGCTGGCCCTGGTGCGCCAGATCGCCTTGCGCCACGGCGGCCACGCCCGCTGCCTCGCGCGCGAGGGCGGCGGCAGCTGCTTCCGCGTGACCCTGCCGCGCGCCGCCTAGGCGGGCTTGGCGATCATCAGGTAGAACACGGTCACCAGCGCGAAGAAGGCCGGGATGCCGAGCGCGATCCACAGGAACAGGTAGCGCCGGTACAGCGGCGGCAGCGCGGCATCCGTCGCGGCAGCGCCAAGTGCCATGTCGCGCAGGCGGATCTGCAGCCACACCACCGGCAGCCAGCAAGCCAGCGCGAGCACGTACAGCCCGAGCGACCACATGATCCAGCGGCTGCGCAGCGGATAGCCGGCCAGGTGAATGAGATAGAACCCGGTTAGCGGCTGCAGCAGGCCGGCGGTGCCGGTGAAGATCCAGTCGCCGCGCACCACCCACTTGTGCACGATGGCGGCCGAGGGCACATTTCCTTCGATGGCCGCGGCCAGCATGTAGAAGGCGGTGCCGATGCCGGTCCCGAACAGGATGGTCGAGGACAGGACGTGCAGCCACTTCACGATCAGATATTCCATTCAGCGGTCCTCGGTTTGGTACAACAGCCAGATCGCGGCCAGCAGCGGCAGGTTCTTGAGCAGGGGCCCGTACGGGTGGACCAGGAACTCGGGCAGGCGCAGCGCGATCACCACCGTGTAGAAACCGATCAGCAGCAGCTGCGTCAGCCACAGCCAGCGCCGCCGGCGCAGCAGCAGGATGCCGAGGCCGAGCACAAAATCGAGCGCCGCCGCGCCGTACAGCATCAGCGGGCGCAGCGCCTCCGGGATGCCGGTGCGCGCCAGCAGCTCATAGCTGTCCGGCGCCGGGTAGACGAACGCGGACACGACGGCGGTGGCGATCCACACCAGGGCGATCGACCAGCGCAGCAGGGGCAGCAGCCAGTCCAGTTGCGCTCGCGCGCGCTCGGCCGCGGCATTGCTCACGAACTGGCCGACGGCGGTGGGCGGATGTCCGATCAAGGTGGTGGTCAGGGCCGGGTCGGCCGTATTATCGCGGTCGAGCATGGCGAGCGTGTCGCGGTTCAGCAGGCTGCCGGGGAACCAGCCGCCGGCCGTGGCCGCGGCGCGCGCCAGCCAGCCGGGCAGGGTCAGCGTGCGGAAACCGCCCAGGCCCAGGGCCGCGCGCAGCTCGCGCAGGTAGCTGCTGAACGGCAGCGGTTCCGGTCCCACGACGGGAATCAGGCGCGCGAAGGAGCGCGGCTGGGCGCGCGCGGCCGCCGCGCCCAGCACCGGCCGGCGCGTCAGCGCCACCATGACGGCCACCACGTCGTCCACGTGCACCGGCTGCACGCGCTGCTCGGCCCGCCCGAAGCGGACCGTGAACGGCAGCGTCGCCAGCATCTTGAACGCCCGCGCGCTGCGGCCGTCGGCGCCGTAGATCAGCGAGGGCTGGACGATGTAGCTGGCGATCGGCAAGCCGGCCAGGTAATCGTCCGCCGCCTTCTTGGACAGGTGATAGGGGGTCGATGCGCCGGCATCCGCACCCAGGGCCGAGAGCTGGATCACCAGGTGCACGTCGGCCTCCACGCAGGCGGCGAACAGGGCGCAGGGCGCGGCCGTGTGGATCCGCTCGAAGGTCTGCCTCCCTTCCTCGCGCAAGATGCCGACGCAGTTGATCACCACGTCGATTCCCGCCAGGCGCTCGGCCCAGGCGCGCTTGTCGGTGTCGCGCGTGAAGTCGGCCTGCACGTAAGACACGCGGGGGTGCCCGCTGGCCGGCGGATGCCGTACCGCGCAGACGAGTTGATGGCCTTCCTCCAGCAGCGCCTGCACCAGGCGCGATCCCACGAATCCGCCGGCTCCGGTCAGCAGGATACGCATGGGTGGAATTGCATGATTGGCATTTCGACAGTGTACCGTTTTCCACGCCAGCTGTGCGCCGGGACGGCTGGCAAGCCGCTATCGTAGGGCTGACCGAGGGAGCTAGCGATGATGCATTTCGAAGGGACGGTTGCCGGTGTGCCGACGGCGCCGGCACTGCGCCATGGACGCTGAACTGCCGCCTTTCGTGTTCGCCCTGCTGGCGCAGGCGGCGATCGGCGGCACCGACGTCGTCCTCAATCACGAGCTGATCGTCCAACTGCCGCGCCAGCCGTCGGCTTACGTGGAGCAGCACCTGCACGTGCTGCGCGAGGCGCTGTACGCCGCCATCTTCCTGTGCCTGGCCTGGTTCGAATGGCACGGCGGCTATGGCGGGGTGATTGTGATGCTGTTCGCCATCGAGCTGTGGGTCTCCACCATCGACAACAGCGTCGAGTGGGATACGCGGGTGCTGCCGCGCACCGAGCGCATGCTGCATGTCGCCTTGTTCGTCAACACGGGGATCATGTTGGCATTGACGGGTCTGGCGCTGAACAGCTGGATGCGCTTGCAGCCCGCCCTGGCGCCGGTCGATTACGGCTGGGCGAGCTGGCTGCTGTCGCTCCTGGCGCTGGTCTCGGCCGGCTGGGCCGTGCGCGACGCGCGCAGCGTGCTGCGCCAAAAAAAACGCGGGCCGCTCGGGCCCGCGTCGTGATGCGGAGGCTGACCGCTTAGAAGCCGTAGCTCACGCGGGCGTAGATGAAGCGGCCGCTGCGGCCGAACGGCGCCAGGTTCGAGTACGGCGCATTGCCGGTCGAGTTCAGCTTGACCGGCAGGGCGTCCGGATAGGCGTCGAACAGGTTGTCCGCGCCCAGCGCGAGGTGAGCCGACTTGCCGAGCGCGACGCGGGCTTCGAGGTCCACCAAGGTCTTGGCGCCCATGGTGAAGTCGTTGGCCGGGGTGGCGTCCGGCGCCAGCACTTCGCCGTAGCGGGTGGCGCGCAGGGTTGCGCCCCAGATGCCGCGGCTCCAGTTGCCCGACAGGGTCAGCTTGTTCTTCGGCTGGCCTTTTTCGAAGGTGAGCACGTTCACGCGGTCGAACAGCACGGGGGCCGGGCTCAGGGCTTGCAGCGCGGCGGTGACCGGCACCTTGGTCACGTCGGTGTTGTTGACGTTGGCGGCGACGGTGAAGTCGAATTTGCCCATTTCAGCAGCATTGACCGGCACGTTCAGCACCACGTCGACACCTTTGGTGGTGGTGTCCACGCCGTTGATGAAGAAGCGGCCGCCGCCGATGCCGATGAAGCCCTTCGAGGTCAGGAAGTTGCGCACGGCGGCCGAGGTCAGGTTCTCGGACAACACGATGCGGTTGGTCATCTTGATGTGGTAGGCGTCGATCGTCAGGCTGGCCCTGGCCGGCAGCTTTATCACCGCGCCCAGCGACATGTTGACCGACTTTTCGGCCTCCAGCGGCTTGGCGCCCAGGGCTGCGGCCACCGGGTCGGTCGGCTTGAAGGTGGTGATGTCGAACGGCACGCCGCCGATGAAGTTGGTCGAGGTCGAGGTGTAGTTCTGCTGCTGCGGCGACGGCGCGCGGAAACCGTTCTGCACCGAGCCGCGCAGCGCGAATTCCTTCGAGAAGTCATAGCGGCCGGCCAGCTTGCCGGCCAGGCTGTTGCCGTAGTCGGAGTAGTGCTCGCCGCGCACCGCGAAGGAACCGAGGAATTCCTTGGTCAGGTTGGTTTCCAGGTCCATGTAGGCGCCGACGGCGGTGCGGCTGGTGTCGGTGGCGTTGGCTGGCTGGAAGCCCGGGAACACCTGGGCGCCCGGCGCGGCCGG